>DATLBD010000179.1:0-5388 GCA_035527135.1 Methanothrix sp.
GTAGAGAAGGAGTCCGGCTCCGGTAACGTCATTACCGAGAGGACTGAGCTTGAGGCCGAGAGGCAGCTCAACAGGGACTACAGCCCAATCGGCATGCTTGCCGACGGCACCTGGGCCTATCAATGTGCTTGGCCAACAGGAACTGGCTGCCCCATGGACTACATCAACTTCACCAAAGAAGCTGAGTTCGAGTACATGCCCGTCTCTTACCAGACCGGCACTTACGACCAGAAGTGGGTTGAGAAGCTGTGCGTGCAGAACTACAGGATCGGCGCTGTGCTGACTGAGATGTACACCCATGCTGAGCACCTGCAGAAGACCACCGAGGTCAAGACCAGGGGATACGGCAACTATGCTGCAGCCGGGACCGATGGTTGTCCAGCTTGCTGCACCGGTGTACTCGAGGCTAACCTGAATAGCAACGTGATCGGCGTTGCTCACATCGGCTGGATCTCCCGCGATCCACTCGCCGACGGCCAGCTCAAGGGCCGCCATGCTGAGTACGGTCGATCTGTCGAGGACCTGACTGGCGTCTTCTCCATCGAGAAGTTCATCCAGCTCTGGGGCAACTCCACATGTGGTGCAATCAGCGTTGACTGGCTGCCCTGCGTGTAAATAGATTAAACCTGCTAATTTAAATCTGGCTCCGGGCTGCAACGCCTGGAGTTTTATATTATTTCTATTTTATTAAATTCAGTTAGAATTATTTGACATATTTGATTTTAGTTTTATGTCATTTCAGAGATGGTACGTGTTTAGCTCCTCCCTAATCGTTCGATAGATGCTGTTTTTTAATCAATGAAAACACGTAGAAAAAGAACTCGCGCTGGATTGAGAAACAATATCATTAACCCAAGTTACTAGTGGTTGGCTCTCCCTTGAATAGCTGGCGCAAGAAATCACAAAACGGGATTATTGATGCCGACTAGCGTAAGCTAAACACATACTAGATATGTATTTTTATAGACCTTATAAGTTTTTTATATAAATGATACTAAGTTCAGCTCAAAGTTAGAAACTTCTTTGCCGCCTTTCACGCGGATCAACTCTTTTTTTCAAGCAAATAACAGATAGATTTATATCAAATAAAAACGCCAGAGTATCTCTGTAGCTTAAAGATCGCAATTAAGGCGATAAATGATCTACATTTAAGGGATAAACAACCATTATATCAACATCGGGGGTGAATGTAGCATGAAGGGAGTAGTAGGAATTGTAGCACTTGCGATTGCCCTTATAGGGCTATGCGGTACTGTGATGGCTAACCCGCCCATAGTTCCGCCCGTACAGTATGAGCAGTTTTGTGAAAATCATAAGGTATCCGGAACTGGAATTGTCGATGTCAGCACATCGGTAATCGACAAAAAAATCGCGCTTGAGTATTTCAACACCATGAATGGCGACGGAGATCTCGAGCTGGACCAGGAGACTGCGTACTCACAGAATGCCGACAAGCTGAAGAGAAATATATCTTCCGTCAATGGTGGTAATAAATCTGGTCTGAACCTCGTCCAGACCACGAAGCTGACCTATGTCGGCGATACTCCTCTGACCGGTGGAAAGCTCCTAAACTCTAAGGCCTTCTATGGAGGCATTGGTGCCAGTGTGCAGGAGTTGTTCTCTGTAAATGAGATGGAACAGGATCAGACCGCATTCTTTACCTCAACCACGCCCTATGAGCCAGCCAACGGCGTTAAACCTGAGGATCTTCCTGCTCTGCTCAAGAATGCAGGCCGAGACACTGATGCAGTCGAGGCGCTCATGACTGCCGATAATGGCATCTATAATCCTGCCCATCTGATCGGCTTGGAGACCAAGAACACCTTTAATGGTACCTGGGGCACTGACGCATCCTGGCACAAGATATTCTACAAGGACATCAAAGCCCACGAGATGTTCACGGGAGTATTCGAAGCCGAGAAGACCATCAAATTCCATGAGAACCCGGTGCCTGATAGAATCCCTGTACCGTGCGAAGGCATCGACTGCTAGGCTTATAGCAGCCTGCAGTTTTCCTTTTTTTTTCTAGCTTTATTGGGGGGTTAGCATGAAAAGACAAATGATTTGGATAATGATAATATTCATCCTGATGGCATGCCAAGTAGAGGCCACAGTTGAGGACTCGGGCATAGTTGCAGGTGATGTTTCGAGCAGCCCCTGGACAGTTCCCACATCGCCATCTTTGCCTACATATCTGCCTAGTCCCTGTTCTGGGGATTCTGGCTCCCTCACCGTGAGCATCGGCCTTACTGGGCCTGATTCAGAGCCTGATAAATCATATACAACCCAGGGCAAACCACTGGACTTCATGGTTACTGTAAGCAACGATGGTAGAACTGATGTGGAGGCCGAGGTCTGCGTCAAGCCGGAAAGCTGTTCATTTGATTGGTTTAGCTGGACGACCACTACCTTAACCATTCCTGCAGGAGTCTCTCGCTCTTTGGCCCTGCAAGTTCAGCCGGACTTAAATGCAGCCGGCGGAGAATACAGATACGCTGTGGAGGCCTCGGCCAAATGCCGCAGCTCTGGACAAAGAGAAGCTAAATTCAGGGTGCAAGCGTTCGACTATGCCTCAGAGACATCGGTAAGCGGCTCCGGCCAGTTTCAGATGAATAAAGACCTTAGATCTATGAACTCAGGCCTCAAGTCCACCAAAAACGTGCTGTTTTCCGGTAGCGTAGATGCCCTGGTAAAGAATGAATATATGGTGGACGCCGCAAAGGGCAAAAATGCCAACTTCCAGGAACAGGATGCAGTTGATAACTACAATGCTGTCTCTTTGGGGGATGCACTTGTAGGAACAGAGAGCTTCAAGAGTTCTGCGATCTTCGGTGGGGTGGGTGCCAAAGTCCGCGAGAGCTATGATGTACAGCAGATGGAGTTCAAGAGCCAGGATTTCACATTGCATCAGACTGGATCTCTAAAGAAGACGGCTGAGTTCAAGACGGCAGACAACTTCACGGGGTATTACATGATAGATGCCAAGCAGGTAATTCCCGGCCAGAAGAATCTGAAGGAGTTTGAGGAGTATTTCGGATCATTTGAGATCAATAGGAGAATACTCTTCCGGGATGACACAAAATCCAAGACACCATGTGTGGAAGGAGACTGTCTGAGCGCGCCGAGCATTATAACACCAACACCGAGCAGTCCCGGCTTTATCAGCCCCTGCTTAAGCGGCTCATGCAATAACTTCGTGAATAGGCTGAATTCATTCGGCAAGTAAGCATGAGCTTTCCTTTTTTTTGGGATTTTTAAATGATTTAGGCAGCCAAAACCTTAAAATAGCCTCCAGAGAACCTGTACCCGGGTGCTAGGGTATCAGGTGAGTGAAGGCCTGGCTTTGAAAAGGATCTACTATCCTCGAATGGAGTAAAAGAGGCTAATGAGATCTTGTCCCAATTCAAGGACAACCAGGCTAAGGAGGTAGTGTGGATTGAAGAGAGAATTGATCGTTTTAGCGGTTATTGCCATGGCATTAGTTAGCATGGCGGGCGCTGCCAATTACATGTACGAGAAATCGTCTGTAAAAGGGGTGGGGTATAGAAGCCTGGAGATGGTTATCTCCACACAAAACGGCTTTAATGGACAGAAGCTGGTCGAGAAGCAGTCCGGCTCAGGAAATGTGATCACTTCTAGAATTGAGCTTGAAGCTGAGAGGCAACCTGTTGGCTTGGGTTGTGAATGGCCGACCGGGTCGAATCCCATGGACTATATCAACTTCACTTCGGAGCAGGAACTGGAGTACATGCCAGTCTCATATCAGACAGGCACTTACGACCAGAAATGGGTGGATAAGCTCTGCGTGCAGAACTACAAGATAGGCGCTGTGCTGACAGAGATGTACACTCATGCTGAGCACCTGCAAAAGACCACCGAGGTCAAGACCAGGGGATACAACGATGTATTGGATACTCCATGCTGCACAGGCGTTCTTGAAGCTAACCTGAACAGCAACGTCATCGGCGTTGCCCACATCGGCTGGATCTCCCGGGATCCCACAGCAGACAACCAGCTTAAGGGTCGCCATGCTGAGTATGGCCGATCGGTCGAAGACCTGACTGGCGTCTTCTCCATTGAGAAGTTCATCCAGCTTTGGGGTAACTCAACCTGTGGGGCCGTCAGCGTTGATTGGCTGCCCTGCGTGTGAGCATCAAATTGAAACATAGCGCCGCAACATAATTCGGCGCTAATCTTTTTTTCTTGCAGAACAGTTGAGGACGATTTTGTGAGATAGTTATAAGAGCATTTTTGACCATGTATGATATTATCAAGCTGATAGAGGAATGGTTCACGGGAGGTGAATTTAAATGAGCAAGAAAAAAGGTGCTAAAGGAATGCCCAACGACGGGCCAGGCAAACATGATCCCTCTAAACCTCAGAAGAGCAAGTCTGAGGAGCCACTATTTGATAAAAAGAAGGGAAGCATAACAAATGAGCGACCTCGAAAGACTCGTATCTGAGGCGCTGCATGGATAATCGTCGATGAATGAGAATGGCTGGGTATAATTCCCTAGATCAAGTTCGGTCATGATGATCATGAAGCTGAGTTTGGGGGGTTATCCATTTTATTACTCATGAACTGCATATAATTTCGTTATAAATTTAAAAATTCTCTTTGTTGAGTTTTTAATTTGCTGGGAATTCTTGGATTTGAAAGTCGTGCAGCCATTCTCCTGCATCTCATCGTTTCCGTCCGGCCGTTCTTCGCTTCCGGTGGCGCTCCTCGGGCACGGGCCTGCCTGCGTGCGTTCGTATGCGGGCGTGGGAGGCCGGTCAGGCAGAATGAGGTTGGCGCAAGGCAGACCGTCATGAAAAACCCGTCGATCGCAGCATATCGATGGTTTGGCAGTTCCTGCTGCCCAAACCCCAGTCCACTCATGCGGGCCGGGCTAGCATGAAAGAAGAACATAGATCTGGGAAAGATAACTTTATATTATTATGGACAATAGTACTTCTGATATCTGATTAGGCAACGCATAGCAAAACCAATTCAAACAACAAATGGGACGAGATGATGTCGGAAGCTGTATCCATTAAGAATGCCGAATGCAACTTAGAAGAGCTGCTCAAAAGGCTGCCATTTGGAGAATCCATCACGTTAACTGGCCCGGAAGGCTGTCCAGTTGCCCTTTTGGTCTCGCTGAAACCAGGGAAGGCTGAGCAAAAGTCGGTTTCCGACTGGGATGTTCGAATGGATGAATTGGCTCAAAAGGTAAGCCTTGCCTGGAAAGGAGAAAAGGGCGCCGTGGAGGTTCTCTCGGAGATGCGAAGGTGAGATGCACCATCGATGCCAGCGTCTTTGTTGCATCTGCTCGATCCGATGAGCCAAATTATCTTCTGAGCAGAAAATTTCTAAGAGACGCGCGGTCTATGGACATTTACTGC
>DATLBD010000180.1:0-4553 GCA_035527135.1 Methanothrix sp.
GGCCTCAACGCCTACACTGGCGAGATCCAGGACATGCTCAAGCAGGGGATTGTCGAGCCTTTGCGTGTCAAGATTCAGGCCATTTTGTCGGCAACTGATGCCGCCTGCCTCATCCTGCGTATCGATGATGTTCTGGCTTCAACCAAGACGCCTCCACCGCGCGGCGCAGGTGGAATGCCGCCAGGAATGGGAGGCATGGGTGGTATGGGAATGCCGCCTGGCATGGGTGGAATGGGCGGCATGCCGCCGGGGATGTTCTAGGCTGATGATGCCTGAAACCCCTTTTTTTAATTTATTGACAATAGTATTTTTTTGATTTTCAAGCTTTCATCTGTTTCTTGTCTATTTATTTTATTAAATTTTAGCAAATTTTTTATTTGAACTACACGATTATGAACGTATCTATTTGCCCAAATCCATCTGTAGTGAAAAATTAATACTGAAGATAGTATAAGCATATTGATTACGGCATCTTTATATAACTTGCAAAAAAGTATCTCTATTAAGGTCGATGGCAATGGAGGGGTATTTGACGTGGCTGATCTTTCTAGCTCTGGCGATTTTCTCAGTCTGCATCATCCAGCTCCAGGTCAGCCGCAATAAGAGATTGCAGTATGGCCGTCGTCAATTAGAAAGAAATATGCAACTGTCGCAGGATAAACTAAGGGAGAAGGAGAGCCGCATTGATCAGCTCCAGCGTGGTCTCGCTCAATTGCTCAAGTGGAAAGAACGTGCCTTCGAACTAGAAGAAGAGCTTAAGAGGGTAAAACAGACGCAGGATTATGCCTCCGCCCAAAGGCAGCAGTTTTTGGAGGATTACATCGCAAAATCCCAAAAAAATCCGGACGTTATTTTCCTGAGCACCTTCCCTTCCTCGGGCAGGCGAACCTTCGAGAACGAGTTCCGCCGCATGCTGGAAGATGCCAGGTTCGAGATAGTAATAGTATCCCCTTGGATTAAAAGGCAGACATGGAACAAGATGAAAGGGCCTTTGAGAAAGTTCTCACGAAAGGGAGGAAAGCTGAGGGTATTCATGCGAGGAAACGAGTCGGACTACTCTTTAGGTTTGAGTGATAATCTGCAGGAGGAGATCTCTGACCTGGGGGGAGAGATTGTTCGGATAGCCCAGCTACATGCCAAGATTTACATGGTGGATCGAAGGGAGGCCATAGTCACCTCTGCTAACCTTACTAAGGGTGGCACCGAGGGCAATTACGAGGGCGGAATCTGGGTGAAAGATCCGATCGTGTTGAAGGAGATATGCGAGTTCATAGATGACATATCAACTCAAGCTGGAAAAATATTTTAAAAATAAATTGATACTACTGCTCTGCCTTGGATATCTTCTCCCTCCAGCCCCGCGCGTGCTCTCTTGCATGTTCGGAAGGCAAGACATCTATGCTTCCTCCCTGGAAGCTGCCTTCTGTCTCTCCCATCTTCTCTTCCATCCAGCCTTCAATCTCCAGGTAGCTGGATTTCAGGGCGTCGAGAACCTCTTGATCAGCCTTCCACAGGCCGCGCGTACTAGCCTCCAGCAGCCTGCGGCTCATCTCTTCCATAGCCCAGGGATTGTTCTCTTCGAAGAACTTGCGGTTCTCTTCATCCAGGATGAAAGTCCTGGCGATGTCATCGAAGATCCAGTCGTCTACTTCTTCTGTGGTCGCTTCCCAGCCATAGATCCGGCCCACTCGCTTGGAGATGTCGCCTGCACCCTTGTAGCCGTGTCGCTTCATGCCTTCGATCCATTTGGGATTGAGCAGACGGGTTCGAACCACGCGGCGCACCTCCTCTGCCAGGGTTCTGATATCAGCATTCTCCCTGTCCCTGGTATCCCCGTAATAGGATGATATCTCATGGCCCGATAGTTCGCGGGCAGCATTGGTCAGGCCGCCATAAGTGCCGAAGTAGCAGCAGCAGCCCAAGAGGTCGTATTCATCGGTAACCGTCTTGTTGAAGGTCAGGTCCACGCTCCTAAGCTGTGACGCCAGCGCTTGAGGGGCCTCTTGTCCGAAGACATCCTTGCCGTAGGCATAGCTGTTCCATTGCATGAAAACGTCCGTCAGGTCCTTTTCTTCTTTCCAGGCTGAGGCATAAACCGCCAGGTTCACCCCGTTGCCGTAAGTTCCCGGGCGGCTGGCGAAGATGCGTGCGGCGGCAGAGCTTCCCTGGGAAGAGTGCTTGCGAAGGAAGTTTTTCTCATCCGGCTCGTCCAGGGATGCTACCTCCCGGATAGCAGAGTCGAGAAGCTCAATGCAGCTATAGAAGCAGTCTCTGGTGATGCCGCTGGCCCGCACGGTGATATCGATTCTGGGCCGGCCCAGCTCCTCTGTGCTCAACACTTTGTACCCTGTCACGCGCCCTCCCTTCCAGACGGGCTCCACGCCCAGGAGAAAGAGCATCTGGGCGAGCTGCTCTCCCTCTGCCCACATGATATCGCTGGCCATCCAGTACATAGCCACGTTCTCTGGAATCCTGCCCTTCTCTTCCTGATATTTGTTGATGAGAAGGTGAGCGAGCTTCCTGCCCACGCGCCATGCGGCAATGCTCGGTACAGTAGCCGGATCCAGAGAATAGAAGTTTCGGCCTGTGGGCAACACATCCGGCTTCCCTCGAGTGATGAGGCCGGAAGGGCCCGGCTCAATGAATCCACCTTCCATGCCGTGCAGCAGGCTCTTCATCTCCTGCGAGGCCTCAATTCTGGCCCTCAGGTCCAAGACCTTTTCTCGCAGGATGGAAATGGCCGCAGTATCCCGGTTCTTAAGAAGATCACCCAGGATGCGTGCAGACGGGTCCGTCTCCCCGGCCAGAAATGCGCCGATGAACTGCCTGGCCAGAGCATCTTGCTCCTTCTCCGTAACCTGCCGGTCCATAAGTCCTGACAGGAATTTTTTCATCTCCGAGTCGAAGCGCAGGATGGCATAGATCAGATCGATGCGCCTATCACCTTCCGGCACCTGCCCGAAGATATGCATACCATCGGGAATTTGCGTGCTGTAGATCTCCGAGATCTTGTCGTGCGCCTTTTCCAGTATGCTCTCGAAGGAGGCACCCGACTGCATGAGCGCGTCCACCCCGACTTCCCCTGCTAAATTGGTCTTTTCGAGCAGATCGATGATAACATGCTCCAAGGCGTGCGCCTTGCCTTTTTCGCTGGCTTTGCTCTGGTTATAGGAGGCGATGGCATCCTCCAGCTCTTTTAAGTCCCCGTAGATCTCTGAGCCTGTCATGGCAGTTTGCATGTGATCCACAATTACCGCGTAGCTTCTCCTTTTGGCTATGGCCCCCTCAGGCGGGTTGTCGGAGTTGTAGATGTAAAGATAAGGAACGTCTCCTACGGCTATATCGGGAAAGCAGCCTGCCGAAAGTGCTACTGACTTGCCTGGCAGAAATTCCATATTTCCATGTGTTCCCACATGAATCATGACATCTGCCCCAAAGCTCTCCTCGATCCAGTGGTAGGTGGCAAGATACTGGTGGGGCGGGGGAACCTGCGGGTCATGAAGAATGCGGCAGACCTGACCGTCGCAGCGTGCTCCCGCGCAGCCTCTCTTAGGCTGGACGCAGACGATGGCATTTCCATAGGCAACTCCGGTTATCACCATCTTATCCTCAAAGACCATGGAAGGGGGCACACCATCCTTTTCCTCTCCCGGCGGCTGTCCCCAGGCATCGCAGACCTTCTTTTGGGCGTCCTTTTGCAGGGTGCCAAACCAGGCCTGGTAGTCCTCTTTCTCTACCATGGCCAGGGCTCCGCCTTTGCTTATGATCTCCTCCACGGCCGTCCAGCGAAACTCAGAGATGGCCTTTCGGTCCATGATGTTTTCAATTAGCTCTTTTCCGCTCTCTGGCGCCCCTTCTATCCGGTAGCCTGCCTCTTTCATGGCTTTAAGGATGCAAGCCACGCTCTCCAAGGTATCCAGGTGGGCTCCAGAGCCTACGGTGGCTTCTGCTGAGGCGCAGGGATTGTTGTGCAGGATGAAGGCCACCTTTCTCTCTGAGGGTGGCTTGCTTTTCAGAGCTATCCATTTATTGACTCGCCGGGCGACCTTCTTGATGCGATCAATAACACTCTGGTGACGCTCGTACTCCATTCCTGCAATCTCATCTCTGGCCGAGACACCGGCTAATATGGGCTCAATCAGGCCCTCAAACTCAGGCAGGGCCACTGTCCAGCCCACCTCGGAGCTAGAAAGGCCCAAAGCATCCTCTCGCCACTCCTCTTCGCTCTTGTGATAAACGGTGAGGGGATGGAAGATCGGCCTGTCCAGCCTCTTCAGTGCCTGGACTGACTGCTCTACGCTTTTCACATGAAAGATGGACTGCAGATTGATGATCGCATCCACTCTTCCCTGAAAGTACTCCTCAACAACCTGGCCGCTGGATTTGGCACCCAGGTCCCGGTCTCCCATGCCAAAGCAAAAGGCCGGCAGAACATCGACATCCTTTTCCAGCTCCCGGATGAGGCTATCGACTACGCCCAAATCGCCATTAGCCCAGTAGGTCCTAAAGAATAAGATGCCCACGCAGTGCTCATGCCTTTTGCCGCGCCACTC
>DATLBD010000181.1:0-15216 GCA_035527135.1 Methanothrix sp.
CGATCCCGCGCGGCCAGACCATGACCTACGGAAATGTCGCGACATGTGCTGGCAGCCCGAAAGCGGCCAGGGCCGTAGGCCGGGCCATGGCAGCCAATCCCTTTGCCATTCTTGTGCCCTGTCACCGCGTGGTCGCCAAGAGCGGCCTGGGTGGATACGCCTTTGGCCGGGAGATTAAGGAAAAGCTCCTTTTGCTGGAGAGAGATCGTTCTTGAGCAGACAAGCCTGCTCATGAGCTTGTCGGCTGGGCTCAGGAAGCTTGTGATCCAACAGATACGGGCGCGCGGTCTCCAGAACCGAATATGCGGAAACCGCTGCTGATGCAGTCTGTCAGGCATTTTGAAAATGACGTCAACAAAAAAAAGCCTGCCTTGCCATGCGGGGAAAAATATATGCTGCAGCCGTCCACAAAGAGCAGAGTAGGCTTGATGTCAAGACCACGCACGGCCCTTATTGCAGGAGCACTTCCCTAAAGGAGAGAAATCTCGGGGACATAAGGCAAGGCCTGCCTTGTATCTGCTATGCGAGGTGCTAAGAATCTGCATTGATTTTTTGAAAACTAGTGCTGCAAATATTACCCACTGCCCGAAAATCTTGATCTACGCCTGCCACCGCGTCTATTGAGAAATTGTCTTGCAATGTGACTTGAGATGCTATCTTCTTTTGCACATCCACCAGTCGCTTTTCCCGGCTTTCCCCAGAAAATTTATCCTGCTTTCTCAGTTGAGTTGGCGGCATGGCTTAGGTTTATGGTCAGCTCGCTGATGTTCATGATGTAGTCAAGCATGCGCTCCAGACTGCTTGCCAGGACAAGCCGAACCAGCATCTCCGATTTGTCTTTGCTGTCGTATGATTTAGCTATCCATACTGTATGACTCTGAATCTCCCTGATTCTGTCGATAAGCTCATTGGCCTTGTTGGAGTTGGTCTGCAGCAAGAAGGATATAGAGTCGTCAAGCAGACCGCACAGCAATGAATCCATACGGGAGACCTCCTCTTTCAAATCCTCTGGCAGTGGGTGGCTTCGCTGGCTAACGATCTCGGCAATGCGATGGGCGTGGTCCGCTATGCGTTCCAGGTTGGATGCCGCCAGCATGTAATTGAAAGCTGTAATGGGATTGAGAGTCTCTTGTCTCACAGAGCCCGATCTCAGGACCTCTGTGAACTGGCGGGAGACAAGAAGGTTGAGCCGGTCAACGTCATCGTCCCTCTGGATCACATCGGCGGCCAGCTCCTCGTTATTATTCAAAAGGCTGGTGAATGAATCGGAGATCATAGATTTCACTACGGTTCTGATTCTCTTTAAAGCTCGATCGGACTGAAGCTCCTCGGAGCTGAGAAGATCCTGAATGACAACCTTGTTTATTGTTTCTTCCAGTATCTCGGGGCCGATGAGCTTGTTGACGATCTGGTGCAGATCCTTCTTCTGCAGAGAGGACATGTGCCCGGCCGTCACCTCAATGGATCTATAGCCTCCCACGTAGCATCCAATGATATCTCTTACCAGATGCTCTCCCATTTTGTCGCCGATATCCAGGTGTGCTCGCAGGTCGCGCTCGGAGCGATCCGTGGATAATGTGAGTGCTCCATTATCCCCCGGATTGATATAAATTATCGATCCGGCAGAAATGCCGTTTTTTGTCGCCCAGCTTTTGGGAAGGGAGACGATAAAGGTCGACTTGCCGGTTCTCTGTACCTTTCTTGTGTCCATAAGCAACCCTAATTGAGATGTTCTCTCTTTGCTTCCACCATGTAAACGATGGTTTCACAAATATTGCAAATATGATCGCCTGTCCTTTCCAGTTGCCTGTTCACCATGAGTAGAGCAGTTCCTTCATTAATCACTTCAGGTCTTTCAATAATTATTTTCAAGAGCTTGGTTCTGGCTTTGACGTAAAGCCCATCGATCTCGTAATCCCATTTGGTGACCTGTCTGGCCATATCTGCGTCGCTATTCATGAGGGCCTCCATGGACTGCTCGAGCATCTTTTTGCCGGTCTCCGCCATGCGGGGAATATACTCCAGCTTTGTTATCTGAATCTTATTTTGCGATTGCGTGGTAACTCTGGCCACATCCACGGCCAAGTCGCCGATCCTCTCCAGATCTATGCCTATCTTCAGGATGCCGATAATGCGTCTGAGATCCTTGGCCATCGGTTGCTGCAAAGCCAGAAGTTCCATGCATAAATTCTCTATCTTCAGGCCCAAATCATCCATTTCTTGATCACGTTTGATGACCTCTTTTGCCAGTTCTATATTTGAATCACGCAAGGCAGTAACAGATTTATCTATAGCTTCGCCAGCTCGATCTGCCAGATCCTTTGTAAGGTTTTTCAGCTCCTTCAAATCTCTGTGATACCGCTCCCGATACGGGCTCATCTTATCTCCCCTTAAACCTAGGCTTTCCTTCCCTAGCCAAATCTTCCCGTGATATAATCCTCGGTGCTCTTCATTTTTGGAATCTCAAAGATGCGTTTTGTCTCTCCTACCTCGATCAGCTCACCGAGCAAGAAGAAGGCGGTGAAGTCAGAGATTCTGGCCGCTTGCTGCATGTTATGAGTTACGATCACCTGGGTATAGTTATCTTTCAGGCTCTCCATGAGGCTCTCGATCTTGCCGGTGGAGATGGGATCAAGAGCGCTGCATGGCTCATCAAATAGGATGACATCCGGCTTCATGGCCAGGGTTCTGGCGATGCATAGCCTCTGCTGCTGGCCGCCGGATAGACCCAAGGCTGGCTGGTCCAGCCTCTCGCTGACCTCTTCCCAGAGGGCGGAATCCTTCAGACTGCGCTCCACAATTTTACTGATATTTTTCTGCCCATGAATTCTGGGTCCGTAGGCAATGTTGTCGTAAATGGACATGGGGAAAGGATTAGGCTTTTGAAATACCATACCTATTCTCTTGCGAAGTTCCACGACATCAACATCGTTTCCATAAATATCGATATCGTCGTAGAGTACCTGCCCCTCAATGCGAATATTGGTAACGAGATCGTTCATCCGGTTCAGGCAGCGGATAAAAGTAGACTTGCCGCAGCCGGATGGTCCGATGAGAGCAGTAATTCTTTTCTCAGGAATTTCCAGGCTTATATCCGTGAGTGCTTGCTTTTCTCCATACCAAAGATTTAGATTATTTGAGATGATCTTCGAAGTCAATGCAGATCCCCTTTAACGTCATTCGCTGGTTGGCATTCGTTCTAATTCCGATTTATGATTTCGTTTCCTGATGTCCTTTTATGCTTCCAGATCAATTGCTGCGGGTCCATGATTTTGGTTTACGATGTCCGATTTGCATTTTGGCCTTATTACGGCTGCAGATCATCCTTTGGCTGTGATCGAGATGACTATATAGTTCTTCCTATATAGACTATATATATGTCGAGCAGCATACAAATATCGTCTAAAATCATGCGAATCTTTTATATAGAACTTCAAACTGGTAGTAAAGAAAACAGTCGGGGAGGACTATAAGTTTGGCAGGTTTGAGCGGCGTTCCGATAATTATAATGAGAGAAGGAAGCAAACGAGAGACTGGTAAAGATGCGCAGCGTAAGAACATCTTGGCTGCAAAGGCGGTCGCAGAAGCTGTCCGGACCACTCTTGGACCCAAAGGAATGGACAAAATGCTAATCGCCGGCGAAGAGGCAACCATAACCAATGACGGCGCCACCATCCTCAGAGAGATGGATATCGAGCACCCTGTGGCAAAGATGATTGTCGAGGTGGCAAAAGCCCAGGATGATGAGATTGGAGACGGCACCACCACCGCGGTGATAATCGCTGGTAAGCTTTTGGAAAAGGCTGAAGCGCTACTGGATCAGGACGTCCACCCCACAGTAATAGTGCAAGGATATAAGCAAGCTGCAGCCAGGGCGCAAAAAGTGCTTTCCGAGATGGCCATAGACGTCTCAGGTGACGACAGCGTGCTTTTGAAGATTGCCCAGACAGCCATGCGTGGAAAGGGTATAGAGATCGCCATGGGTAAGCTGGCGGCAATCGCCGTGGATGCGGCTCGAGCCGTGGCCGGTTTTGAGGGCAAGGACATTGAAGAGAATATCAAGACCGTACTGATCCCTGGCGGCAAAATTGAGGACTCTTTTATAAACTACGGCATAGTAATTGAGAAAGAGAGAACATCCCAGGAGATGCCAAAGCGCATCGAAAAGGCCAAGATTATGCTCCTGGAAGGTACTCTCGAGCTCAAGAAGCTGGATACGGATGCCAAGGTCACCATTACTGATGCCAAGAATCTCGCCAGCTTCAAAGAGGGCGAGGAGCAGGTTATCAAATCTCAGGTTGATGCCATTGCCGCAGCGGGGGCAAATGTTGTCTTCTGCGAGAAGGGGATCGGGGTTACTGCCCAAAACTATCTGGCAAGGATTGGAATTTTGGGCGTTCGCCGGGTTAAGAGAGAGGATCTGAAGATGCTAGCGCTGGCCACGGGGGCAAGGCTAGTTGGTGACGTTATGACTGTCACCGCCAAGGATTTGGGATCTGCTGGCATTGTGGAAGAGCGCAAGATCGGCAAAGACAAGCACATGATCTTCGTGGAAGGCTGCGAGAAGGCCAAGGCCGTATCTATCATATTGCACGGCGTCTCGGAGCAGTTCTTAGATGAGATGGAGCGCGCCCTGGATGATGCTCTTAATGTGGTTTTGGACGTTATTCGCTCCGGAAAGATTGTGGCCGGTGGAGGCTCTCCGGAGATCGTTGTGGCTGAGGAGCTGAGACAGTATGCATCTACTCTGGAAGGACGAGAGCAATTGGCAGTTCGGGCTTTTGCCGATGCGGTCGAGTCCATTCCTCTAACTCTAGCAGAGAATGCAGGCTTTGATCCAGTGGACAGCTTAGCGGCTCTGAGAGCCAAGAGCGGTCAGGGCATGAAGAACTTCGGGCTGAACATACTAACAGGGGAGCCTGCAGATATGCTGGCTCAGGGCGTTGTAGAACCCTTAAAGGTAAAAACCCAGGCCATCAAATCCGCAACCGAAGCTGCCACCATGGTTTTGCGGGTGGACGATGTCATCGCTGCCAAGCAGGAAGAGATGGCACCCAAGCCCGGCCAAAGTCCGCATGACTACACCATGCCTCAGATGCCGATGCCTCACTACTAAATGAACAAGGGAATGAAAGGACTTGGGCATTGTCGGCCCAATTCCTCCCTATAATTTCTAAAAGGACAACTTTGGGTGGAGCTTATGGCGGATGCGGATGTAAAATCTGAAGCAAAACCGGAGACTAATGACGTGGATGTCGAGGGGCTTTTGTTGCAACTCTCCTCTGCCCAGAGCCTGGCAGAGGAACGGTTCGATCTCTTGATGCGTTGTAGAGCGGATCTGGACAACGTCATAAAAAGGTCGGCCCGCGAGAAGGAAGACAATGTAAAATACGCTTCTGAGAAGCTCATCTGCAAGCTTCTTCCTGTGCTCGATAGCTTGGAACAGGCGGCAAAGCATGACGAGGGCAGCAAGGTGCTCTACATGCAGCTGTTCAATATACTGTCGGGGGAGGGGCTCCTGCCTATAGAGGCAAACGGCATTAAGTTTGATCCCTATCGACATGAGGCTCTCTTTCAGGTCGAGACGAAAGAGCTGGAAGAAGGCATCGTGGCGGAAGAGATACAGAAGGGCTACCTCTTCAATAATCACGTCATTCGCTTCTCAAAGGTGGCAGTGGCAAAAAAAAGATGAAGACGTAGAGATATGATTGCGGCGAAGACGTGTAGCAGCGAATTGATGAAAAGCTTAAATATTTACCAAGTCGTGGTAACTTTCAAATTCAGGAGATGAGATCTTGTCAAAAATTATCGGCATTGACCTTGGAACTAGCAATTCGGCGGCTGCAGTTCTAATCGGCGGCCGACCCACCATAATTCCCAGCGCAGAAGGGACAAGCATCGGCGGCAAGGCGTTTCCATCCTACGTGGCCTTCACCAAAGAGGGCCAGGTTCTGGTTGGCGAGCCTGCCAAGAGACAGTCGGTCACCAATCCAGAAGGCACCATCACAGGCATCAAACGCAAGATGGGCACGGACTACAAAGTCAAGGTTTATGGAAAGGAGTACAGCCCAGAGGACATCTCTGCCCAGATCTTGCGCAAGATCAAGACGGACGCAGAGGCGCACCTGGCTGATACTGTGGACAAAGCAGTGATAACCGTCCCTGCCTATTTCAATGATAACCAGAGGCAAGCAACCAAGGATGCCGGAACCATCGCCGGCCTGGAGGTTGTCAGAATCATCAATGAGCCCACTGCGGCAGCGTTGGCTTTTGGTCTGGATAAGGTAGGCGAGCACAAGATCATGGTCTTTGATTTGGGCGGCGGCACATTAGACGTCACCATCATGGAGATCGGCGAGGGCGTCTTCGAGGTCAGGTCCACCTCCGGTGATACACAGCTCGGCGGCAGGGACATGGATGAACGACTGACCAATTTTGTCCTGGGGAAGTTCAAGCAGGATTCGGGCATTGACCTGCGGGGCGACTCCATGGCCATGCAGCGTCTGCGGGAAGCAGTCGAGGTGGCCAAGATCGAGCTTTCCAGCGTGATGCAGACCAACCTTAATCTGCCCTACATCACGGCGGATGCTAGCGGCCCCAAGCACCTCTCCATGACACTGGACCGCTCCAAGCTCGATGAACTCATCCAAGATGTCATTGAACGCTGCCGTGGTCCTATGTCTCAGGCTCTGAGAGACTCCAAGCTGGAGAAATCTGGTATCAGCAAGATCATATTAGTAGGCGGTCCCACCAGGATGCCCGTTGTGCAGGAGTTCGTAAAGGGCTTCATGGGCAAGGACATAGAGCGAGGCGTGGACCCCATGGAATGCGTGGCTATGGGTGCTGCCATTCAGGCGGGCGTTTTGGGTGGCGAGGTCAAGGACCTGCTGCTATTGGACGTAACACCTCTGTCCCTGGGCATTGAGACGTTGGGCGCGGTCACAACCAAGCTGATTGAGCGGAATACCACCATTCCCACTCGGAAGAGCCAGATATTCACCACGGCTGCAGACAACCAGACCAGCGTGGAGGTCAATGTGCTACAGGGCGAAAGGCCCCTGGCCAAAGACAACGTCTCCCTGGGTAGGTTCACACTGGTGGGCATTCCACCGGCACCCCGTGGCATTCCTCAGATCGAGGTTACCTTCGACATTGACGCCAACGGCATCATTCACGTCTCGGCCAAGGATCTGGCTACCAAGAAGGAGCAGAAAATGACCATCACTGCGCCTCATAAACTGAGCAAGGATGATATCGATGCCAAGATCAAAGATGCAGAGCGTTTCGCGGCCGACGACCTGAAGAGAAAGGAAGAGATCGAGGTCAAGAATGCGGCTGACTCTCTGGTCTACGCCTCGGAGAAGATGCTCAAAGAGGCGGGCGATGTGGCCACTGCCGAGCAGAAGGAGAAGATCGAGAAGGCCATTGCCGACCTGAAGAATGCCCAGACGGGAGGCGAGATCTCCGAGATCAAGGCCAAGACCGAAGCACTGCAGAATTCCATCTACGAGCTGTCGGCAGCCATGTATCAGAAGGCAGCACAGGAGCAGCAGGCCCAGCAAGATCAGGGCGCGGGTCAGGAGCAAACTTCAGGGCAAGGGCAGTCGGATCAGACCGTAGATGCCGACTACGAAGTAGTAAACGATAAGAAGTGACGAAGTAAGTCACGAAGTGACAAAGCAGACAAATTGAACCACTCTAAGGAATGCCACCCACAAGGAACTGAATAAAAAATGCCGGAGAAGAAGGACTACTACGAGATCTTGGGAGTACCCAAGGATTCGAGCGAGAAGGACATCAAGGGAGCTTATCGCAAGCTCGCCATGAAGTACCATCCCGACAGGTCGGAAGAGCCCGATGCTGAGGAGAAGTTCAAGGAGCTATCCGAGGCTTATGCAGTCCTCTCCGATTCGGAAAAGCGGCAGAAGTACGACCAGTTCGGCCATGCTGGAATCAACAGCCAGTACTCGCAAGAGGACCTGTTCCGTGGGGTGAACTTCGAGGATTTGCTGAGGGGCTTTGGCTTCGGTGGAGGTGGGAGCGGAGGAAGAGGTGGCGGAGAGAGCATATTTGATATGTTCTTCGGTGGAGGCGGACGTGGCCGCCCAGCCCGGGGCCGGGATCTGCGCTACGACGTCAATTTGACGCTTGAGCAGGCAGCCACGGGTCTGGAGTCGACCATTGAGGTGCCGCGCACGGAGAACTGTCCCACCTGCCACGGCAGCGGGGCCAAGCCCGGCACCAGCCCCACCACCTGCAGCAACTGCCATGGCTCAGGGCAGATCACCCGCGCCCAGAACACACCCTTTGGCCAGATGGTCACTTCTTCAGCTTGCCCTAAGTGCGGTGGCAGAGGCCAGATAATTACCAACCCCTGCGGGGATTGCTCAGGCACAGGGCGAGTACGTAAGACCCGCAAGATCAACATCAAGATCCCGCCGGGCGTTGAGGACGGCCAGCACCTCAAGCTGCGCGGCCAGGGAGACGCGGCCGGGCCGGGAGGGGATAGCGGAGACCTTTATGTGGTCATAAACGTCATGCCCCACCCCAAATTCCAGCGCGTGGAAAGCGACCTGCTCTTAGAGACGCCCATCAGCTTCACCCAAGCGGCGCTGGGGTCAGAGCTGGAGGTTCCCACGTTGGGCGGACGGGCCAAGATAAAGGTGCCGGCAGGAACGCAGACGGGAACGGTCTTCCGGCTGAGGGGAAAGGGCATGCCCAGGTTGCAGGGATTGGGTTCGGGCGATCTGCATGTCAAGGTTAAGATTAAAACTCCCTCGGCTCTGACGGAGCGGCAAAAAGAGCTCTTGGTAGCGCTGGCTGCGGAATTTGGCGAGAAAGGAAAGAAGCAGCAGACGGAGAAAGAGAAGAGCCTCATTGACAAGATCGTGGATGAGGTGAAGAGCGCAGTGCAGTAGTGCGCTCTTCTTTTTCGATCTTTTTTATAGGATTTTTACTGGTTTTATACGATTTGAGAGTTCCTTCCCCCGGTTCTGTAAAGTCTGTGGTATCTAGGCCGTTCCTAATAACTTGTCAAAATGCGGTATCTCTTTCAGATCGCATGAAGGCTTGAATGGAAAGACACCCTCCGAGGCATGTGGGATAAAGATAAAAGGAGACAACAAATGGATTACGCTGATACAGAATGCGAGTAAAGTGGGGCAAGGTCCGATAAAATTCTTGATCCTCGTAGGCGTTTGCTCCATACACACACGACGAGTGAGTATAAGAGAGAAATTAACAGGTTTAAACTTCCGTTTTAAGATCCTGCAAGAATTCTATGATCTCTGAAACCATTCGATCCGCCCTTCCTGGTTTGAAGTGGTAATTGATTCTATAATCGGCTTCCTTTCTTTTCTCAAAAAAATCGTATAATCGACCACCCAAATACTCACTTCTGTTTTTTAATTCATTAATAACATCACGATGATTAGCCCGATCATCCATTGATAAAGTGTTCTTGGTTATATGAAATGCACCATAATATGCCCTGTTAGCAATGGACCTCGACTTTATTTCACCTCCACATGATTCTTGTTCTTTTAGCCAATCTGCAAATTCTAGGAAAGCATCCCCGCTAATAGGCATTACCAATCCTCTGACCGCACTACAATATATATAAATTGACGCATCTGATTTATATGTTCTTCGGAAAATGCGGGATTGCAATTCAATGAGCCATAGAAGCCGCCCACTTTTATGCTGATGTCTTTCCAATATTCTTTTATTTCTTCATAATGGTCTTCGGGAAATTTAATCACCAAATCAATTCGTTCCCAACCATTTCTATTTCCCTTATCCCTTAATCTGAGATCGATCCTGTATCCGAACCCAGGATCTTTTAGAGTTTCATTAATTATACTAAATATACTATTTAATGTATAATTTAAATATCGGTTCTTCTCAAGATGCACTCCAATTTCAAAGTCGGCATGTAACTTAGCATGGAATGATTCTGCTATCTCAGGAGGTTTCAACATATCGATATATATTGCATTGTCTTGGACTAAATTATTTGTTATAGTAATTCCTTTTTCTTTCAATTTTGAATAGAGCAAATTCAAGGTAATTATGGGAGAAGATACCAAATCGAAACTCGCTCGGAATAGTACCCTAGGCAATATCGCTAAATTATCATCTATGGTTGCCCCTGGTATTCGATATTGTATCGTTTCTGCCGTGACTTCGCTCATATCTAATCCTTCTTAGGATTTCCAAATTTTTTCCGAATCGTCCGAATTACAAAAAGAGCACTTCTTACAACATCCCTAACGACATCGTTTAACCTATCCTCAGTTAACCCATCGTAACATATCTCTTTGTTAAATTGGATACCTCGCGGAATGCCGGTTTCCTCAAAGGTTGGGTCTAAGGCAAATGGCGCTGGCAACAACGAACTATCTTGTTGGAGATTGTACAAGAAATCATCGCGGTCTTCGGGTGTCAACAACTCAATTGACTTAAAGCGACCATCTGTGATTGCAACCTCTGATATGACAAGTACAGTCTTTTCCCACGTTTCCGGTTGGATAATGGCGAAAGGCATTCCGGTTACGTCTTTACATATAAACTCGAAGAAAACTCCACTCGGCGTGGGTTCTGTCTTGCCAGAACTGGATATCCCTCTTTGCTTCATCCATCCATTAATAAGATTAATCGCACTAGGGACATCGTTTACGGGCATAAGGGAATCTCCATCGTCGGTGCTGCATTCGTATGCTTATGGGTGTTATAAAGTTTTCGAAAGGTCTTCAGATACCGAGTTTTGACAGGATATTTGGATGAGGTGAAGCTACCGTAGACTTGACAGAACCCTTTCCCCTCTGATCTTAAGACAGCTCAATGAAATCCACGACAATTTTGGCAAGCCGGTCAGGATACTGATACATCAGGCCGTGGCCTGCCTCTTCAAACTGAACCAGCCAGGAGAAGTTTATCCTTTTAGCCAGAATAAATGCATTCTCAGGAGGCGCTATGACATCTTCCGCGCCCGTGACTACAAGGGCGGGCGACTTTATCGAGCCGAGCCGGTCGCAGGCACCGGGCCACGTTGCGATGGCCTGGGTCTGGCGTTGGATGTTCTCTGGAAGTGATGTCTCTTTGGGCAAGGGGAACCACTCATAGAAAGGCGGCTGCTTGGACAGCCAATCCTTTGGAAAGAGCAGGTTGAATTGCCTCATGCCGATCTCTTCCGGGGTCCCAGAAGTATCGGATAGATCTTTTAGGACCTGGGGGGAAGGCATGACCGCCTCTTTTCCACCGCAATCGGCTGCATATAAAATGACTTTATCCACCCTCTCAGGGTAGCGGATGGCCAGCTCTTGAGCCACGAACGACCCCATGGACCAGCCCAGTATGTGGGCCTTTTCTATGCCTAAGGCTGCCATAAGGCCCACAGTGTCATTGGCAAACTGAGCAATAGAAAAATTTCCTGGTGGCGCTGTGGTATTTCCTATGCCACGGTTGTCGAATATTATTACCCTGTAATTGGAGGAGAGGTTATCCAGGAAACGAGGGTCCCAAATATCCATTGTCGAGCTGTAGCCCATGATCAGAACTATCGGATCTCCCTGGCCCAGGACTCTGTAAGCGATGCTAATATCTCCCACCGGAACTATCTTCTCTTCCGTTATGCTATGGTCCTTCTCTTCTTTGTGGTCCATTCCTATGCAATTATGCGTCGCCACCGATAGCATAAATAGCAAAATAAGGCCGGAAATCCTTGATGTGCTTTTCATGGAGCAGGCTCCTTTTGTGATAATTCTCACTCAAACTTCTTAAATTTTTCCCACGATTTAATTTAAGAGAACTAGAATAGGACGACCCCTGTCTGCATATTTTACCACGTAGCTGATCTCCATCCCATAGGCCAGGGTTATTACGATAATATTAAAGACATAAAAATTTCTTGCCCCCCCACCATCCCTCTTTTCCATTCCGTTAACAGGATAGCGCAGTCAAGATGATCACATTTTTCATACGGCCAGGGCTTCTATTTCCATTTACATCCACATTTTGCAGCGTATTTCACGAGAGGATCCCACTCATTACCCCCCAAGTTCATAAGTGGTCTGGTTATTCCTTGATTTTTCTCTCTGCAGTCTACAGCCGCACCACCATGCATTCTCCTCCTTATTCTAGGACTGCCAACCGGGCTAGAACTGGCCATTCCATGCCGGCCATCCCACAACCTTAAAAGCGACAGCTCATATAGATTCGGAGGTAATGGTAACTGCGTTGGCTGATAGTCTTAAATAGTCTAGGTCTTAGGTCACCGCAGAACTTCTGGACAGATAAGATAAAGAATATAACTCAATAGATCGCAATCTAATAATATTATAATTCTACGAGGCTTTCTACAATGTCCGGCAACACCTTTGGCACCATATTTCGCATCACCACCTGGGGCGAGTCGCACGGGCCTGCTGTGGGCGTGGTCGTGGACGGCTGCCCGGCAGGCCTGGCCCTGGCTGCGGAGGATATTCAGAAGGAACTGGACCGCAGGCGGCCCGGCCAGAGCCGCGCCTCTACAGCTCGGCAAGAGGCGGACCGGGTGGAGATTCTGTCCGGCATCTTCGAGGGCCAGACAACGGGAACGCCCATCTCTCTGCTTGTCTGGAACAAAGATGCCGACTCGTCCGCTTACGATCTCCTGCGTGACAAACCCAGGCCGGGGCACGCCGATTATGCTTACCAGATGAAATACGGCCTGCGTGACCACCGGGGCGGGGGCAGGGCCTCGGCCCGGGAAACAGTGGGCCGGGTTGCTGCGGGAGCCGTGGCCAAGAAGCTGCTGCAAGAGTCGGGAATACTGGTCGTGGCTTACGTGGCGGAGCTGGGCGGAATTAGGGCCAAAATCTCTTCTTCAGATTTGGGTGAGCTTCGAGCACAAGCTGAGTCGAATGCCGTTCGCTGTCCCGATACGGCAGCCGCGCATAGGATGCTGGAGCGACTGGATGCCGTCCGCCGGGAGGGTGATAGCCTGGGCGGCGTAGTAGTAATAACTGTAGAGGGAGTGCCCGCCGGTTTAGGCGAGCCTGTCTTCGACAAGCTGGACGCCGATCTGGCCAGGGCGCTCATGGGCATTGGTGCCGTTAAGGCGGTGGAGATAGGCGCGGGCCGGGAGTGCGCCCGCCTGCTGGGCAGCGAAATGAACGACCCCCTGCTCTGGCGGGATGACAAGATCGACTTTGAGAGCAACAACGCGGGCGGCATCTTGGGCGGCATCTCCACGGGCGGGCCCATCGTCTGCACCATTTCTGTGAAGCCCACACCCTCCATCGCCAAGCTACAGAGAACAGTCGATCTAGCTCGCGGCGAGGAAGCGGAGATCGAGATTAAGGGCAGGCACGATCCGGCCATCCCTCCCAGAATTGTGCCCGTGGCCGAGGCCATGGTGGCCCTGGTGCTGGCCGATCACCTTCTCCGCCAGAGGGCGGCACGCCTTGATCAAAAATGAGCATCTACGCCTTTTCCGCAGCGTTGAGTTGTATGAGATCGTTAAAATGCGCCTGAACCTCTGGAGAATTCAAACCGTGGACAAAGAAGTCCCTTCTAAATTCCCGTCGGTAATCGGGGTACCTCCCACGCTCGTGGGTGTCGTTGAATAATGCCAGCCTGGCGTGAGGATATGATTGACATAACCATTGCCCCATCTGCTCTGAGAAGACCTGATCAGCAGTCCCAGACCAGATCATAACCTCACCCTGATATCTGGAGCGGTTCATCTGGATTTTTATTTTCGGGATTTTGCCTTCTTTATGGGCTTTGATGAAGTCGGCCAAAATAACCTTTATCCATTCGTAGCCGAGACGGACATCTTGAGCAGAGGCCGGATGGTAGTCCTCGAGATCATCTCCTATAAGCTCATAAGATCGCACTTTTACTTCCAGCTCTCTTGGAGCATCAAGCATCCTGCGCACGAGAGGGAAATTGCAGGAAGGGGAAAGCCAGCTTCTTAAATAGGCCGATTGGCTTTCCAGTGAAAAGGTGCCTCTCTTGCTGTTTGCGATTTGATTTTGAAGATCGGTATTTCCTGACATGCCGATTTTGTAGAGCATAAAAGCCAGAGATGCGCTATCATCTCCATTTTGCATCAAGGAAAAGTAAGACTTGGCGAGGCTCTCATTGGACAGATATATCCTTTTCATGAACGTAGTATTGTGCGCGTAAGCCAGATCAGGGTCGCCGCTGCACTCGATGATGGCTCTGGATACATGCACTCCGTATTTGTCCAGGTATTGCTGAATCAGAACACCTCCGCCTGAACCGCCATAGAGCATGATCTTCCCGTCTTCTGGCAGCAGCCCCTTGTTTTGCATGTCCTGTCGCACGGCCTCAATGTCGTCTACCTGCTGCTGGGAGCCGTAGAGCCTCAATGCCAGCGAATAATTTGCGGAGCCGTCTTCATTGAAGACCTCGGGAAAGAGGGTGGGAGTGACGCCGCGGTTTCCCATGAGGACATAAGACATCCCGCCAAGGATCTCTTCGAAGTACTCGAAGTCTCTGGAGTTGTTTATCATTCCCACCCTCTCCTGCTGGTTGTCGAAGAGCCAGAAGACCACATCCTCTCCAGCTAAGAATCCTGGAGAAAGAAGGTAAAAGGCGGTGAAGTTTCCAAGAGACGGATTTCTATGATCCAGTGGGATTTGTAGATAGTGATGATGCGAATCCGACGGCATCTCAGGATAGAAACTGCCAGCTGCCAGGCGGGTTGTAGGGACCTCGAAAAACTCCTCATACTCATTCCAGCCATATGCTCCGCAGCCGAGCACGACGGCCAGGAGCAACATGATGCCAATCTTGGCTCGATTTTTTTTTCTGAAGCCGACTAATGACCATTTGCACACAGTAAGACGGGAAAGAAGATAATAAAAGGATTGTGGATTTTGGGCGTCATCTCCACCGGAGCGCCCATTATATACAAGATAGCAGTCAAGCCCACCTACCATCGCCAGGAGGCAGAGGACGTTGGACCTCGCCGAGGCCATGATGGGCCCTGGTGCTGGTCGATCACCTATCTCTGCCAGAGGACGGCGCGAGTTTAACTCTGGTTTGGTGAATCCTGCAAAAAGCAAAAAAAAATCAGGCGGGCTGGGGCCAGACCCCTCACGAATTCTGCAGATCTTTCTCCTCAAACAGGAATACCTCGTCGATGCTGGCCTTCAGGGCCCGGGCGATCTTGTAGGCCAGCTTGAGGGAGGGATTGTATTTTCC
>DATLBD010000182.1:0-3331 GCA_035527135.1 Methanothrix sp.
CGTAATGCTTTAATATTTTTGTGGGCACATATCGCCTTGCAAACTGGCCATGAACGGGCATATTTGAGGTCATTTTTTGAAATAGGGGCAATTGCATCGAGATAGTCTGCTTGATGCGCCTATTAAATCCGGGAGCTTAGGACATAATTATCCTTGGGCTCAGCTTTGTAGTTATGGGTGGCGAGGAAGAACGCTAAATCCTGGGAATTCATGAGTGTATCTTCATTGGAAGATATCAGTTTCTTTAGATCTGAAATATTTTCACCCTGAGCAGATGCACCGTTCAGGGAAATCATTAGTATGCATGCAGTAATTATTGCGCCCACCCATCTCATAGCACATACTGTACTATCTAAAGAATATATAGACGATTAAGCTGTACAGAAGTGACCAATTTAGGCCTGATGGTTGGGAATCATGACCAAACAAAATCGTAATTACATGAGAAAGGAAGTGAGAAACACATCCCTTCCTTGCCTTCATTGGAGGAGCAGTACTTCCTTTGGCATCGGACTCTTCTATCAGGTCCAAAATATTATAGATGGCTTTTCCAGCTTTTGGCCTTGTACTTCAGCCTGGCCCGACCTCTTGGATATCCAGGCCCACTACCGGCGACATCGGGGCAGAGGTTAAGCCATCTCACCGCCCGGACCCTAAATTTTCCCTTAACGCATCCACAGAATATGTGACTCCTCCATGGGAATGAACGCCTCTGCATGATAGGGCACGATTCTTGGGGTGTAGTCCTCCACCGGCCTTCTCGCCGGCACTCTCGCCCCGTAAATAAATCCGTTCACTGCCCCTGCCAGCGGCCCCAGTCGCTCCATTACGATCTTCTCCGGGCCAATCTGCATAGCTTGCTCGACTTGCCCTCCATCTCCCTGGCTTAGCCCCGCCTCTGTGCCTGCTTCTGTGCTTGCCCCTGCATCAGCTTCAGTCCTCCCCTCGGGCAAGGGATCGGCATAAAGCTCCACTTGCACATCATCTGGTTGCAGATCTCCCAAATAGGCCTCCACAAAAAAGCGCCAGAAATCGTCTTCCCTGTGGCTGGTCAGCCCGCCGAATCTCAGATCCTTCCAGTACTCATTCAGCCGCTCCTGCCACGCTGCCAGCTCCTCTGCCAGCTTTGCTCCGTCCGCTGACCTCTTCCGGTATGCAGCAGCTGCAGGCCTGTAGATCTTTTCCACATATTCCTGCATCATCCTGGTGCTGTTATAGCGGGGTGTGAGACGGGCCATGCTGGCTCTTACCATAGCCACCCAGCCCTTTGGGATGCCTTCCTCATCCCTCTCATAAAAGAGGGGAACGACCTGCTCTTCTAAGAGGCGGTAGAGCATGTCTGCCTCTTCATCATCCCGGCCCGGCTCGCTGTGCTCCCGGTCGTCTCCCAGGCACCAGCCCACCTGTGGATCATAAGCCTCATCCCACCAGCCATCCAGATTGGAGAGATTGAGGCCGCCATTGGCGAGCACCTTCATTCCGCTCGTGCCACAGGCTTCATTGGGGCGGCGGGGCGTATTGATCCAGACATCCACTCCCGGCTGCAGGTGCTGGGCTAAGTCGATGTCGTAGTCCGCCAAAAAGACGGCCCGATCGGAGACCTCCGGGCGGGAGGCAAAGTTGGCCATCTGCTTTACCATCTCCTTTCCCTGCTCGTCCGAGGGATGGGCCTTGGCCGCCATAACAAGCTGAACTGGGTGACGGCTGTTGGTGAGAATTGCAATCAGCCTCTCCGGATCTTTGAGGAGGAGGTCGGTGCGCTTGTATGCCGTAGCCCTTCGAGCAAAGCCCAGGGTGAGAATATTGGGATTCAAGGCGTGCCGGGAAAGCTTCAGCTCCTCTTGCCCGGCCCCTCGCTCCTGAAGCTGACGGCCACTTCGCCGGCGAACATAGTCCACCAAATCCTGGCGGGCTTCAGCTCTAAAGCACCACAGCTCCGAGTCGCTAAGCCTGCTGATGCCACTCTTTAAGTAGTCGATGCCCTCCGGCCCGCAGTCGCCCGGACACGCCTGCGTCCAGATGCGCTGGGCGGCTGGAGAGTCCCAGGTGGGGATATGAACTCCGTTTGTCACATATCCCACCGGCACCTCAAGTTCCGGCCAGCGGGCAAAGTGGGGCTGAAAGATCTTCCGGCTCACTAAGCCATGCAGGCGGGATACGCCATTGACATGACTGCTACCTTTCAGTGCCAAATTGGCCATAGTAAAAGGAGCACTTTCATCTTCCGGCCGGCAAGTGCCCAGAGCCATCAGATCAAAGCTGGAGAGCCCCAATAAATCAGCATAAAATTTGGCATACTTGTCCACCAGGGCCCTATCGAAGCGATCAAAACCCGCCTCCACCGGGGTATGGGTGGTAAAGGCGTTTCCCGCCCTCGTAGCCCAGAGGGCTGCAGCCATAGAGCAGCCCGTCTTCTTCATGAAGCTGTAAGCCCTGGCTAG
Source organism: Methanothrix sp. (assembly GCA_035527135.1). Taxonomy (GTDB): domain Archaea; phylum Halobacteriota; class Methanosarcinia; order Methanotrichales; family Methanotrichaceae; genus Methanothrix. Next base: position 2,442 of record DATLBD010000182.1, read on the forward strand.
AACCACGAAGGCAGCATGCCCCTCATTCAAATGGCAGACCTCAGGATCGATTCCCAGCCTCCTTAAAACCTGCCAGCCGCCGATGCCCAGTACGATCTCCTGAATCAGCCGCCGCTCTATCCCAGGGGCATAGAGGTTGGCGGTAATGGCTCTATCCCAGGGACTGTTCATGGGATCATTGGAATCGAGCAGATAGAGTTTCACCCGGCACACATTGGCCTGCCAGACGCGAAGCAGCAGAGATCTTCCTGGAAGGTTGATCTTGACCCGCAGCCTTGATCCATCTCTGTCTCGAGCCGGGGCTAGCGGCATGGTGTCCGGATCGTTATAGGGAAATGCCTCCACCTGATAGCCGTCCTGCGCCAAGAGCTGGCGGAAGTAGCCCTGCTGGTAGAGCAGCCCAATTCCGGTGATGGGAATTGCCATATCGCTGGCCGTCTTGAGGTAATCGCCTGCCAGGATGCCAAGCCCTCCCGAGTAGATGGGCAGCGCCTCGGAGAGGCCGAACTCCATGCTGAAGTAGGCAATGCAAGTAGGATCATCCTTCTCGACCGAAGCTGGCTTTTCCAGGAGACTGGATCTTTTCTGCTGCCAGGACAAGATCTCTTTCTTCAGGACCTCATCTCTGGCCGCCTCTTCCAATCGAGCCCGAGAGACGTTCTGCAAAATCATGTAGGGATTCTTGGTCTTTTCCCAGGCCTCGGCGTCGAGCAGCTCCCAGATCTTGTCTGTGGTCTGCCGTACTGTCCAGCGCAGATCCAGGGCTAGATCAGCCAGCCCTTCCAGGCCGGGTGGCAGATTCAGGTCGGAATAGGGTGTCATCTCTTCCTATTATCAAGCTCATGAGAAATCAAACTTTCGAGCTCTCTAGGATTTTTGAGAAATAAGTG
>DATLBD010000183.1:0-2924 GCA_035527135.1 Methanothrix sp.
CGCTCCTCCAGTTCAGCGATCCGTGCTGCTTGTTTTGAGAAAATGGTTTGGACGAGTGCAACAACTGCTTCAGGACCTTCTTCATAAATCGCTAAAATATCTTCGCGACTCAAAGGTATTGTTATGCCTGATTGTGAAGAAAAGAGGGAATTAGCTGGATTGGTACCCTCCGTTGGTATGCGATGAGAATTGCGCCCCTCCATTATCACAGTTATATGATTATCTTCAATATTTAAATTTTGGGTTGATGATCACACATTATGATTCATGATGTTTCGGAAGAAAAATAGGGTTTTGATTGGGTGGCTGAATAGTTACATTTTTTTTACAGCTCCACCATCTTGGCGCTGGTTACTCCCGGTACAGAATAAAGCTTCTTCATGATCTCATCGGATGCTATATGATCCACACTCAGCACCATGAGCTGCGGCTCGCCTTCCGCTATACGGCCCACATGCATTCCGCCGATGTTGATCTTGCCCTCACCGAGAACCACGCAGCACGGGCCGATGATGTTGGGCCGGTCCTCAATGATAGCTACCACCAGGTTACCCTCGGAGGGAATGTAGGTATGGTATTCGTTGAGCTGGACGATACGCTTCTCCTTGTTACCGGAGACTGTGCCCTGCACGACTGTCGCCGCGCCGTTCTTGGTCAGCTTTATGGTAATGGCATTGCTGTATCCGTTTGCAGACTCCGTCTTGCTCTCTAAGAGCTTGACGCCCATCTCCTTGAGAGTCCTCTGGGCATTGACGAAGTTGACAGAGCCGTCTCCCATGAGGCAGCCGAGCAGGCCCATGATGGCGGATATGGTCACTGGCCTGATATCCTTCTCGGCCAGCGTTCCGCTGTAAATGAGCTCTAAAGTATCAAAGCCCGTTCCCACGAGCTGCCCGAGCAGCGCGCCCATCTTCTCAGCCAGTTTCATGAAGGGCTCCATGACCGCCAGGGTCTCGGGTGAGATGGCAGGCATGTTGATGGCATTGGTGGGCAGGCCTCCCCTGGCGATGGCCAGGATCTGATCGGCCACAGCCAGGGCCACATTGACCTGCGCCTCTGCAGTCGAGGCTCCCAGGTGAGGCGTGACTATGACCTTCTCTTGACCCAGCAAGGGATTTCCGGTGGGCGGCTCCTTGGTGAAGACATCCACGGCAGCTCCGGCCACCTTTCCATCTGCTACGGCCTTGGCTAAAGCCGCCTCGTTGATGATCCCGCCGCGAGCGCAGTTGACAATGCGCACGCCGGGCTTCATGATATTGAACTCATCCTCGTCGATGAGGTTCCTCGTCTCGTTGGTGAGGGGCGTATGCACGGTGATGAAGTCGCCGCCGCGAAGCACGGTCTCCAAATCGCCCAGGGTAATTCCCATCTGCATGGCCCGCTCTTCCGTGACAAAGGGGTCGTAAGCAAGAATTTGCATGCCGAAGGACTTCATGCGCGCCGCCACTTCAGCGCCAACCCGGCCCAGGCCAACGACGCCTAAGGTCTTGTTGAAGAACTCGACGCCGGTGTATTTCTTGCGGTTCCACTCGCCATTGTGTAGTGCTGCATTGGCCTGGGGGATGTTTCTGGCTAAGGACAGCATCATGGCAATGGTGTGTTCGGCAGCGGAGATGGTATTTCCACCCGGGGTATTGAGCACGATGATGCCCCTTTTAGTGGCGGCCTCCACATCCACGTTGTCTATGCCAACTCCAGCTCTGCCGATGACCTTGAGCCGGTCTGCTGCTTTTATGACATCGGCGGTGACCTTGGTTCCGCTGCGGATGACAAGAGCATCGTACTCCTTTATCTTCTCAATAAGCTCCTCGGGAGTGAGGTTGGTAATGACATCAACGTCTGCTCCCGACTTAAGCCTCTTTACGCCTTCTTCGGCTAATGAATCACTGACAAGAACCTTCATGAGCATTCCTTCCGCAACGGTCAAAGATGTACAAGGATTTGACTCTTTCGAGAGCGAAGACTAAAAGTCGGCCATCATGCAGCAATTGCTGACATCATCTCTCAGGCTGATAATCGCCATAATTAATCTTCCAGGTAGATCATCTTTCCGGCTGCCGGCAGGCCATTTTCTGGCGACCTTAGCCGCAGGGCAGCCAATCTAAACTGACGGTGCTTAGTGTGCTGTTGGACCAGAGCTGGATGAACTTTTCGATATCGAAAACGCCCGCCAGATCCTCTGTGGCGCGGCTGTAGGTGGTATGACGGCCCATATAGTCAGGCATCATGTCTTTGGACTGCCAGGCGATGTGGGCCTTTCCGACAACGTTGGAATTTATATTGACCTCTAGTGAGGCATTGCCTCGAGTGTAGTCCTTTTCGTTGTTGGATGTGTTGTAGGAGCGGCTGACTATCTGCGTCTCTTTGTCCAGGTACTCGAAATCCTTGTAGGACTCGGTGACGCTCGCGCCTGCATCGTAGTTCTTGACACAAAGAGTATCTTCGGTCTTGACATTGCTCATGGCCTGGTAGAATGAGGCTGGCATATCTGCAAAAGCTAAGCTGATTAGAAGAAAAATAGACATCAAGATCAGCATCATTCTAAGCGTCCGCATCCGCTGGTTGATTGCACAACTTATATTTAAAGTGTTGGGAGACAATATGGGTGGCAAGCCGTGATACTGCTATCGTTGCATAATGGTTATGACTAGAAATATCCACCTAAAGTATTTATTGCTTTAGATCTGTGCAATAGAGAAAATTAATGGATCCGAAAAGGGCATAAAGATTGCTCCAGCCATCTTCATCCTCCGGAGCAATCCCTGGCGAGTGTCAGCCCAGCATCACCGTGAACTTCATTAAAAGGGGATAAGCAGTGGCATCTACTTCGTCGACACTATCTTGATAACGTCCCCGTCCTTCAGCTCGTGCTTCTCTCCAAGCCTCATCTTGCTCTTACCGTCGATGGCAAAGAGGAAGCTCTC
>DATLBD010000184.1:0-26435 GCA_035527135.1 Methanothrix sp.
ATGATATATCACCAGTGCATGCTTGAAGCACTCCAGTCCCTGTAGAGCTGGCACGTATTTCTCATCAATGACCAGACAGGAAGACGAGTTTCTGATCTGCTTGGGATTGCCTGAAATTATAAAATCGTTTTCGACCACACCAATTGGATGATAAGTTACTTCTTGCACCAAAATTTCCTCCTAAGTGAAAATTGGAATCTATAACAGGGGGCCCTTATGGATTGTTTACAATTAACAATATTGTCGGTCAAGCCTCGATTTTGTTACCATGGCATTTTCGATCAGGCCAATTAGAGGTAAAATATTTATATATTTAACTGCAGAGGGGCCAAATTGGCTAATCAGTAGCTCGGCTTAACGAATTATACTTATAAATAAAATAGCTATAGACATTATATTTATATCCTCCTGCTGGCAGAAAAAGCAGCTTGTGGGCCAGAGCGGCCGGAAAAATAATCGGCAGCTCGACCTTTAACAGATTATGGATTTACAAATTGTCTCTACACATTTCATTTAGGTCATGGCCATCAGCTCTAGCTTCATCCGGTCTGATTCGCCTGATCCGGGCGACACTTCTGCCTTCTGCGCTTCATCTTCAGACACAAAAGACAGATAGAGCTTGCGCCTCTTTCCTTGAGTCATCTTGACATGTTTCGGATCGAGTTCATGGGCACGCTTCATCACGCTGATTACCGTTGTCTTATTTAAGCCCAGCATGTCCACCAGCTCGCTGGTTGTGTACCTTCCCGGCCTCTCCTCCATGATATCTATGAGAGATCGAGCATGGTTATCCAGGGCCTTTCCATCTCCGGAACTCGTTTCCTGAATGGGCGCAGGCCGTCCCTGTCGAGCGCGAAGCTGGCTCTTCATATCAGATACCTCTTTGGATAACCGATCAACCTGATCGATCAGCCTGCCTAAGAGATCTACATCGCTTTGCTTGGAGTCGAGCTCCCGGGATATCTTTTCGATGGCTGAAACCAGCAAAATCATTGCTTGCGCTTCTTTTCTATTTTTCTCAATCTCTTCTGCCTTTGTTTTGTATAGCTCCAAAAGCTCTTCGAACATTTATAGGCTACTCCTAGTATTTTCTAATATGGTCTTATTTCGAAGCAAATTTAAAATGTTATCGGATAAGAATCCATTATCCAAGTATATATACTTTTCCCAAAATTATCTGATTGAGTAAATATCTGTCAAACATCTGGTCAATTCAGCTGCCACCCAAATGGGGCGATTAAGGGCGAAGAGAATTCCAAATATATATCATTTAAAAGATAATCTAATTGATTTTCATCAGGATTTTAGGCAGTTCTTTTATATCCGTTATTATCTCATCGGCTGCCTTAAGAAGCTTTAAGGTGGGGCGAGTGTCTTGCTGCACGGTCAAGATGCCCAGGTCTGCCGCCCTCAAAGCATAAAGGTCGTTTAGGCCGTCGCCCACCATTACCACTCGCCGATATTGGCTCTTTAGCTCCTGTATTATCTCTTTTTTCCGCCGCGGGCTGGAGACTGGATTTACTCGTGACAGGTCTATGCCCAATTCCTTGAGGTTAGAAAGGCTTCTCATGCTGTCTCCCGAGGCCACATAGACATCTGCCCCGAAATGTTTCAGATCGAGCAGAACTTCCTTCAATCCGGGAAAAGGAGCGCCTCCCGTGCTCAATGTATAAACGACCTCCTGCAGATCTTCATCTACTATCATGCCGGCAGTATGATAGTTATCAGGACACCTGGCTAATACTTTCCGATGCACCTCCTGAAGGTCGCGAATCTTAGCTTGAGAGCGGCTAACAATACCTACAACTTCATCTTTGGAGATGCGGCTGCTGGAACAGCTAATTTCCAGCAATTCCTCGCGACCATCGATCAACGTTCCCAGAGTATCATCGGGCCGAAAGGAGAACATGAGGTCGGGGTCCATCTGAGGGACAACCAGGGTCCTGCCCCTTTTTTCCATGATTAGCTCCCAGGTAACCACGTTCTCTAGAATAATGCCCCTGCCGATATCCTTGGCCACGCGATACATCCTTAGTATGGTTCCTGCCACATCCATGACTACGGCGAGATTTCTTAGCATCCTAGTCCTAGATGGATCAAGGAATGAGATGAAACTTTTGCCGTGCAATCACAATTGTCGCGCTACCATAACTTCTTTAGCTAGAAGATCCTAATAAGTCCGACCAAAGGGGTAGAAGAACGAAGGGTATAGCAATAGCTTTGTTGCTGATGTTTCTCCTCTCTGTGCAGCCTGTCTTGGCTACTCCAGCCATCACCGAGCAGGTCCAGGACGGAGATTTTTGCAACATGCTGAAGGTAACTGGGACGGGCACCTTCGAGGTGGGCGTCTCGGTTAAGGATAGGCAAATAGCCCTGGAGTACTACAACTTCATGTACGGAGACGGCGATCTGGAGATGGACTCAGGAACCGTCGAAGCACAGAGGGCGGCCAAGCTCCCCGGGATGGAGGACGGCTCAGCTGTGCCGCTGAATCTCTGGGAGAGCAACAAGCTCACCTACTCCGGCAAGACCCCCATGGTGGGAATGAAATATATTAACTCTAAGGCCTTCTGGGGCGGCATAGGTGCAGAGATCACGGAGACCTTCTCGGTCACAGAGATGGAGAGGGAAGGCAGCAGCTACTTTGCCTCAACAAATCCTGCCTCCTACATAACCGATCCCAAGAAGATCGAAGAACTGCTCAGAGTAAGCCCTGTGCACACTGTGGGCATCCAGACCAAAAATTCGTTCAATGGAACCTGGCAGACGGACGCACGGATGCATAAAATGTTCAGCAAGGACCTCAAGGTTCATGAGTCCTTCACAGGCAAGTTTGATGTGGAGAAAATGATCAAATTCCGAGAAAGTCCTGTGGAAGAGAAGAAGCAATCGGGCTGCGAAGGCATAGATTGCTAAGGATCCACACTCGCTCCATCATCCATTTTTTCTATTTTTCAAAAAACCACATTGTCTTACTGACGGAGGCGAGTCATGGACTCAGATAACAGCTGCACTATGGCGACATCTAAGAGTAGACTATGTGCATTGAATCGGTCTTGCGCGATGTCAGTCCAATTCCAGCCTGCTATCCGGCTTGGCTCTGATTTCTAGCCCTCATATGAACCTCATCTCAAAATAAGTCTTTTATAAACCTGGTAGAAAGGCAGGTCTCTGGTGAATGGGTTTGATTACCAATATTGATGACAACGGCAGGATTCAGCTTCCTCTTGCTATCAGATACGGACTGCATCTGCTGGCGGGAGATATAATCGCAGTGGACCAGCTAGGGGATGGGACCATCATCCTAAAGAAGATCGAAGAAAAGGAGATCTTGGGGGCAGCGGAAATGTCAGAGATCAGCATAACTGAGAGGGAACATAGTAAAGATATCCGCCTAATCCATGCCGCCTAATACATGTGCAGAAACTCGCCTGACCATGATAGCACACATAATCATAAAATAATAAAACCATTCAGAGCCGGTTTAGCAGTCGATAGAGGTGGTGCCCTCTATTGCCGTAAGGATGATAAAGCGCGGATTATGCAGCGCTGGCTATCTAATGGACAAAGTGAGGATGGGCATAGGGTGACTTGATATGAAGAACTCGTTAATACTAGGTTTAATATTCTTGTTATTGGCCTGCGGCTCTTTTGCCACACCTTTGCAGCTCAGCGGTGGCGCAGGCCGGGCCATTCTGGGAACAATTGATCTAAACAATAGCAGCAACAGCACCAACGAGATAAACACCACCAATGAATCAGAGCTATGGAGCTGGGGAAAGCTGCCTGTAGGTCATTTTATTAACGCTTCCGGAAAGCTGGCCGCCAATCCAATCGATGACGGTGGTTTAGTGGTAGTTGTGCCGCGTTCTGATGGATAATGCAATGAGAAGCAAAGCCCAGGCCAACATACTTTGACGGACCCGGTTTCATCCACATCTTCTCGCTTTTATAGCCTTTATTAGCTCTTCGCACTGCTAACCGGACAAAGCAAACTTTCACGCGCCACTCTCATCAATCCTTTGTGGCTTTAGGCAGGCCCCACTAGGTAAGATCTACTACGAGGCACTGAAAAAGAGCGAGATCCTGGTGTCCTGGCTTTGAATCCCAAAGCCAAAAGGAATAGAATCATTTTCATGGCCATAATCAAACCCTCTCTGATATTTTGGCCCTGTCAATGTATTAGATTCTACTTTTAATGTGATTGTCCAAATGACCATCGCAGGAATCATTATACGGCAATCTGTTTTGTGTGCTTGGGATTAAAAGAGAAACGGACCCGCCGGGATTCGAACCCGGGTCCGAGGCTCCGGAGGCCTCTATTCTATCCAGACTATACTACGAGTCCATGCTTATAGTTCCAAAGCTAAGGGGCCCAGGAACTCAATAAGATAAGGAAAATTATGGAATATATAGGTTAGCGGGCCTTCTTCCCACGGAAGCTGCCCCTACCTAATTAATGATTTAGCTTTCCAGCACAATCTCAATATTCACGTTCTTGGGAACCTGGATTCTCATGAGCTGCCGTAGAGCCCTCTCGTCGGCATCCAGATCGATGAGCCTCTTGTGCACTCTCATTTCCCAGTGATCCCAGGTAGCAGTCCCCTCACCATCAGGACTCTTCCTGCAGGGAACCACCATCTTCTTGGTGGGTAGCGGGATGGGTCCCGCCATGTGAACACCTGTTCTCTGGGCAATCCCCTTAACCTGGCTGCAAATATCGTCCAGCATTAGGGGATTAGTGCCGGAAAGTCGAATTCTTGCTTTCTGCATGTTTTACACCAAAAATAGATTTAGCGTGGGACCACGCTAATGCACATGCCGGCCGCGACGGTCGTGCCCATATCTCGTATAGCGAATCTTCCCAGCTGTGGAATCTCTTTCACCGGTTCAATGACCATTGGCTTGGAGGGAGTAACCATGATGATGGCTGCATCTCCTGCCTTGATGAAAGCGGGGTTCTCTTCCTTGACCGCTCCTGACCTCGGATCCAGCTTGGCCAGGATCTGGGTAAGTGTGCATGCGATCTGCGCGGTATGGCAGTGGAACACGGGTGTGTATCCTGCCGATATGGCGCTGGGATGCTGCAACACTACGATCTGGGCCTTGAACTCCTTGGCAACGCTGGGCGGCTTTTCTACCGATCCGCAGACATCGCCACGGCGAATGTCTTTCCTGGAGACACCGCGCACGTTCCATCCGATGTTATCGCCGGGGAACGCCTCTGCAACTTCCTCGTGATGCATCTCAATGGACTTGACCTCACCAGCCACGTTAGCGGGCTGGAAGACGATCTTGTCGTTCTTTCTCATGACGCCCGTCTCCACTCTGCCCACGGGCACAGTGCCCACACCGGAGATGGTGTAGACGTCCTGTACCGGCACGCGCAGAGGCAGATTGGTCGGCTTCTGGGGCACCTTGAGGTTGTTCAAGGCATCCAGCAGGGTTGGGCCCTTGTACCACTTCAGGTTATCACTGGCCTTGGCCAGATTGTCACCCATCAGGCCGGATATTGGCACGAATGGAATCTCATCCATCTTGTATCCAACCATCTTGAGCAGCTTGCCTACTTCATCCTTGACCTCGTTGAATCTCTTCTCGTCGAAGGGTGGAGTGGTGGCATCGATCTTATTCATGGCTACGATGAGCTGGTTGACTCCCAGTGTCCTGGAAAGGAAGACGTGCTCCTTGGTTTGAGCCATGACGCCGTCCGGGACGGCTACGACCAGCACAGCGGCATCAGCCTGGCTGGCGCCGGTGATCATGTTCTTTACGAAGTCCCTGTGACCGGGGCAATCCACTACAGTAAAGTAGAACTTGGCGGTATCGAAGCGGTGATGGGCGATATCAATGGTAACGCCCCTCTCGCGCTCTTCCTTCAGGCTATCCATGACCCAGGCGAACTCGAAGGTCGCCTTTCCTTTGGATGCGGCTTCTTTCTTGTACTCATCAATGACGTGTGGGTCTACAGCCCCCGTCTCGAACATCAATCTGCCTACGGTCGTCGACTTGCCGTGGTCGACGTGTCCAATGAATGCTAGATTGAGGTGTGGCTTTGCTTCTGCCATAATTTATCTCCTCCAACTGGCACTATCCATATTTTTCAGTATTTCTGCCTTTGTGTTTAATCTTTTCGAAGGCCGCGCTCAAACGACCTTCAGGTAATCGGATGGCTTGGGCATCTCCGGTTTAAGGCCCTTTCTGGTTCGGATCTGTTTGACTGTCTCTTGCAGCAGGTTGGCGGGCAAGGGCTCAAATCCGGCGAACTCCGTGGACCAGAGGGCTCTACCTTCCGTGGCCGACCTTATGGCCCCGGAGAATCCGAACATCTGAGCTACAGGCATCTTAGATTTAAGGATTATCATATCGCCCTGGCTGTCCATGTTGAGGATAACGCCTCTCCTTCCCTGGATCTCAGACATGGCTCCACCCATTTGGTCCTGAGGCACCTGTATATAGACGTTCTGGAAGGGCTCCAATAAAACCGGATCTGCCATAAGTATTCCTGCCTGCATGGCCTGCCTGACAGCGGGAATTACCTGGGCGGGGCCGCGATGCACGGCGTCCTCGTGCAGCTTTACATCCACGAGCTTGGCTTTTATGCCCTGCGCGGGTTCCCTGGATATGGGGCCGTTCTTCAGTGCCTCTTCGAAGCCTTCTAAGACGAGTTCCATGGTCTCTCTCAGGTACTGAATACCTTTGGTCATGTTGAGCAGGACATTGGTGCCGAAGTAACCGACAATGTTCTTCGCCTCATCTTTTTCCATGCCCATCTCGAGGAGAACCTTCCTGCGCTCGACCTCATCCATCTTCATGCTGATCTTGCCTTCTTTCAAGGCATCGATCACGCCTAATTCCAGGGGCTCAAATTCAATGTAGAAGCGGTTGTGGTGGTTGGGAGACTTTCCTTCCACAGGCCCGGCTCTGCCGCCAATGGACTCGCGATATACCACGATAGGCTGCGATGTCTTCAGCTCCACGCCGCGATCGCGCTGCAGCCTTGTTACCGTAACATCCAGATGCAGCTCGCCCATACCGGCCATGAGGTGCTCGCCCGTCTCCTCGTTGATGGTAACTTGCAGGGTTGGATCCTCTTTGGCGATCTGCCTTAGGACTTCAACGACCTTGGGCAGGTCACGAGTGTTCTTGGCCTCGACGGCTACGGTCATGACTGGCTCGGAGACGTGCTTGATCTGCTCGAAGGGCGTCATATTCCCATCCGATGAGATGGTGGAGCCAACTATGGCATCTCGCAGACCAGTGACGGCCGCGATGTTTCCTGCAGGAATCTCCTCGACTTCAACCCTCTCAGCGCCCATGACGATGCCCGTCTGCTGAATACGGTTGGTGTTGACGACGCCTGATATATAAAGCTCCATGCCGCGATGCAGGGTTCCAGAGAAGATCCTTCCTGTTGCCACTTCGCCTGCATGAGGGTCTACCTTCACCTTGTTGATCATGAAAGCGACGGGACCCTTGGGATCGCAGGTCGCCATGGCTTTTCCGACGGGGCTATTCCAATCGCCGTGCCAGATGACCTTGACCCTCTCCTTCTGGGCCTCGATGGGGCTGGGAAGGAACTTGACGACCATATCGTTTACGGCTTTATAAAGAGGAACCTTCTCGGCCAGCTCCTTCATCTTTCCTGCCCGGCAGTAATCGACGACCTGCTCAAAGCCGATGCCCGTCTTCTTCATCTGGGGCACGCTGATGGCCCAATTATAGAGTGCGGAACCAAAGGCAATATTTCCCTTAGCTGCATCCAGCTTCCAGCCGGCTTTATATTTCTCTTCATCCATTCCTTGGATGAGCTTGTTGACATTGTCAATGACCTTGCCAAGGCGCATGGCCATATCTTTATTCTCAACTTTCAGCTCATTGATCATGCGGTCCACTTTATTGACGAACAGGACCGGCCTGACACCCTCCTTCAGAGCCTGCCGTAGCACGGTCTCCGTCTGAGGCATGGCACCTTCAACTGCATCCACTACGACGACTGCGCCATCCACTGCTCGCATAGCTCGAGTGACGTCGCCTCCGAAGTCCACGTGGCCGGGAGTATCGATCATGTTGATCAGATATTCCTTGCCATCTATCTCGTGAACCATGGATACGTTAGCTGCATCGATGGTAATTCCACGGGCCTGCTCCAGGGGATCGAAATCCATGAAAAGCTGCCTGCCAGCCAGATCCATGGAAATCATACCTGCGCCACCCAGGAGGTTATCAGAAAGGGTTGTCTTGCCGTGATCAATATGTGCTACGATTCCGATGTTCCTGATCATCTCAGGCTTATCCATCAGAGTTATTACTCGTTCTGCGATCTTCTTCCTCTTGCCCATAATACGCCTCGCGAAGTTTAAGATAAAGATTACAATCCTGATTAGGACTCAAACTCCTCGGACTCAATCTATTTAAGCCTTCGGCCTTCTCAGGGCGGTTTCTACTGACCAATCCCTATTGCCTGCACGGAAGGCTTCTCTTAGGGTGAATTTGATGGCGAAATTATAATTATGGATAAAGCTTAAATCGCAGCGAGAAAAGCAGAGCAACGGTTTTTACGATGGCGCGCTTGGTAATGAAGTTTGGTGGTGTTTCCGTTGCTGACGGAAGCAGACTGCGGCATGTAGGAGATCTGGTCTTACATTTCAACCGCGACAATGAGATCGTTTTGGTTACCTCTGCCCTGCAAGGCGTCACTGACGACCTTTTGGCCTGTGCCAGAAAAGCGGCAACGGAGGGAAATGTCTCAGAAGTGATCGATTTTATGGAGAAGCTCATGGATAGACACAATCAGGCCATAACTGATGCCATAAAAGATCCTCATGTCGCCAAAGAGGTCAAGGAAACCGTATCTAAGAAGCTGTCTGAGCTCGAGAAAGCCTTCATCGGTATCTGCTACCTGGGTGAGCTTACAGCACGCTCTTTGGATTACATATCTAGCTATGGAGAGCAACTGGCAGCACCCATTTTAGCCGGTGTCTTAAGAGATATGGGCATACCTTCTCAGCACTATACCGGCTCAGAGGCCGGAATCGTCACAGACAGTAACTATGGCGACAGCAGGCCCCTGGAAAAGACTTACAATTTGATTCCCCAAAAGCTCTTGCCGCTCAAAGGTGTTCCCGTGGTCACAGGCTTCATCGCCATGGACGAAAAGGGCATCATTACCACTCTTGGCCGGGGCGGCTCGGATCTGTCCGCCTCGCTCATCGGAGCAGCCATTGATGCTGATGAGATCTGGTTTTGGAAGGAGACCTACGGCATCATGACCACCGATCCCAAGATCGTACCTGAGGCCAAATCCATTCCCACTATATCCTATCGGGAGGCTATGGAGCTGTCCAACTTCGGGGCAAAAGTCCTGCACCCCCGGGCCATTGAACCGGCCATAAAAAAAGGCATTCCCGTGCGCGTCAAATGCACCTTCGATCCTGATATCCCAGGCACGCAGATAGTGCATAACGATGTACCCAAAGCGGATGTGATAAAGGCAGTGACGCTGCACAAGAATGTGGCCCTGCTCAACATCTCCGGTGCAGGCATGATTGGAACCCTGGGCGTCGCAGCCCGCGCTTTTTCCGCTCTGGCCAAAGCAGGCGTCAATATCGTCATGATCAGCCAGGGATCGTCAGAGGCCAACATCTCCATGGTCATTGAGGAGCGACAGGTGGAGAAGGCCGAGGACGCTCTGCGAGCAGAGTTTCCCAGAGATCTGGTCAAGGAGATCTCCCACGATCATGATGTGAGCGCAGTGGCAGTAGTAGGCGCGGGAATGGCGGGCACTCCAGGCGTAGCCGCCCGGGTCTTCAAGGCCATGGGCGCGGCCAAGATTAATGTGGTCATGATCAGCCAGGCATCCGGTCAGCATAACATCTCCTTCGTGGTCGCCTCCAAGGATGCTGAGCATGCGGTAAGAGAGCTGCACCGCGAGTTCGGCCTGGGAGGGGAAGCATGAGGAAGCTAACCTACGCAGAAGCGGGCGTAGATATCCATCAGGAAAACAGGTCCATTGACGCCATGAAGGCCATACTGACGACAAAGCGCAAAGGCTTCGGTGCGCCCATGACCGAGATCGGCCACTATGCCGGACTTTTAGATATGGGCAGCTTTGCTCTGGCCATGACCACGGACGGGGTGGGCTCTAAGGTTCTCATTGCCAATGCTATCTCCAAATGGGATACCGTGGGCATCGACTGCATTGCCATGAATGTTAACGATCTTTATGCCATTGGTGCCGAGCCCATTGCCTTCGTCGACTACCTGGCCGTAGAGAAGGTGGACCCGGAGCGCGCGGCGCAGATTGCCATTGGTCTCGCCCGCGGGGCAGAGATCTCCAATATGACCATTGTGGGAGGAGAGACTGCATCCTTGCCTGAGGTCATTCGGGGCTTCGATCTGGCCGGCACAGCCATCGGAATCGTGGACAAGGACAAGGTGGTGACTGGAGAGAAGATCCAGAAGGGGGACACGCTGGTGGGTGTGCCCAGCAGCGGCCTGCACAGCAACGGCTACACATTGGCCCGGCGCATCATTGCTGAGTCCAAGTATACTTACTTCGACCAGATGCCTGGCGGGAAAAATACCATTGGGGAGGAGCTGCTCACCCCCACCCGGATCTACCCCGAGATCGTAGAGCTGGTACGAGAGTGCGATGTGCATGGCCTCGCCCACATCACCGGCTCTGGCCTTCTCAAGCTGCGCAGGATCAGCAATCTGGGCTTTGAGATCACCGATCGCCTGGAGCCGCAGCCTATCTTCCGCGTCCTGCAGGAGCTGGGCAATGTCGATGAGGACGAGATGTATAAGACATTCAACATGGGCATGGGCTTTGTGGTAGTCGTGGCTGAAGATGAGGCCCAAAAGGCATGCCATATTATGGGGCCAGGCTCAAAGGTAATCGGATCGATTGTAAAAGAGGGATTGAAAGCAGGCAGCTTGACGCTTTAGGCCTGCTTACTGCTTTTTTTCGCCGAACATCTCTTCTAATTTGGTCTTAATCTTTCGTATGGACTCCACCGCCGGGCAGTTTGCATCGATAGGCGGCTTGCCAGCCAGGTCCGCTTCTACCAGGCATTTGTCAAAGGGAATGGTTCCCAGGACCGGTATGCCCATTTGCGCCATCTTCTCGGCCACAGGACCGGGATCATCGGCTTTGTTTATGACGGCAAAGTATCTGGTGATGCCGATCTCCTTGCCCAGTTGCATTATCCTTTCCACGGTCTCAATGGACCTCATGCCCGGCTCTACCACGGCGATCATGGCGTCAACGCCGCGAGCGGTGGCCCTGCCCAAGTGCTCGATGCCCGCTTCCATATCCAGGATCACCAGATCCTTTTCCCGAACGATGACGTGCCGAAGGAGTGCTTTTACGAAGGCATTGGCAGGACACATGCAGCCCGAGCCACCGGAATCGATGGTGCCCATGACCACCAGCTTGACATTGTCGGGCCCGGTGCAGCCACACATCTGCACGACATCATCGACCTTGGGATTCATCTTGAACATGCCCCCGGGCATGCCCGCTCGCTCCTGAACTAAGTCTTTGTGTTCGGTGACGGGCTTTGGCAGGACTGGGATTCCCAGAGCCGAGCCCAGGTTCATGCTCGGGTCCGCGTCAATAGCCAGGACATTATAGCCGTCTCGGGCAAAGAGCCTGGCCAGGGTACCGGCCAGTGTGGTCTTGCCCACGCCGCCTTTTCCTGAAATGGCAATTTTCATCTTAATGAACCTCTTGAAAGTGATTTTGGTTTTATTCTGAAACGCTACTATTCTGATTTATCCTGTTCTGACATGTATGTTTATATTGATTCTGCATGATAACAGTATTGGGACGCTGGAATGATCAAAAGCATTAGAAAACGCGACGGTCGCATTGTTAGCTTTCAATCGGAGAAGATTGTCGCAGCCATTGCCAAGGCCTTTATCGCAGTTGGCCGGGAGAAGGATAAGGCGCCCTCCAGGCTGGCCGAGAAAGTGGTTAAAGAGGCAGAGATGCGATTATCTGACACAATTCCGGGTGTGGAAGACATTCAGGACATTGTGGAGAGAGTGCTCATACAAGCCGACTTTTGTGACGTGGCCAAAGCCTACATTCTCTACCGCCAGAAGAGATCCGAGATCCGGGAAGCGAAGCGATACCTCGGAGTGGCCGACGACCTTAAGCTCTCTATCAATGCCGCTACAGTTCTCAAAAAGAGATATCTGCGTCGCGACGAGCATGGCATGGCGATAGAGACGCCGGGGGAGATGTTCGCTCGCGTGGCCGCTCATGTATCGCGGGCCGAGATCAAATATGGCGGCGATGCAAAATGCTGTCGGACCGAATTTTTAAGGATGATGCGTAGCCTGGAATTTCTGCCCAATTCCCCCACTCTAATGAACGCTGGCCTGCCGCTTGGCCAGCTATCTGCGTGCTTCGTCTTGCCCGTGGAGGACTCGCTGCCGGGCATCTTCGAGGCTCTGAAGAACATGGCCCTCATCCACCAGAGCGGGGGAGGCACGGGCTTCTCCTTCTCCCGGCTGCGGCCCAAGAACGATGTGGTGCGAGCTACCGGCGGCGTGGCCTCCGGGCCGGTATCTTTCATGCGCATCTTCGACACAGCCACTGAGGTGATCAAGCAGGGCGGGCGCCGCCGCGGCGCGAACATGGGCGTCCTTCGAGTTGATCACCCGGACATCCTGGAGTTCATCGGGGCCAAGGAAAGGCCTGGGGTATTGGAGAACTTCAACATCTCTGTAGCGGCAACGGACGAGTTCATGCAAAAGGCTCGCACGGGTGGCGAGATTGAGCTGATCAACCCGCGCAGCGGTGTGGCTACGGGCCGGCTTCAGGCAAGGGAGATCCTGAATCTTATCGCCAATTCCGCCTGGCGGGGTGGAGATCCGGGCATGATCTTCATCGACAGGATCAATGCAGTGCATCCCCTGCCCGGCATGATTGAGACTACCAACCCCTGCGGCGAGCAGCCGCTCCTTCCCTTCGAGTCCTGCAACCTGGGATCCATCAACCTCTCAAAACTGGTAGAAAGAGGCGAGATGAACTGGGAGCGACTGCGAGAGCTGGTCACGCTCGCCGTGCGCTTCTTAGACGATGTCATTGACGTCAACCGTTTTCCCTTGAAGCAGATTGAAGATGCGACCTTAGAGGCACGCAAGATCGGCCTGGGGGTGATGGGATTCGCCGATATGCTCATTTTGATGAATATCTCCTACGACTCCCAGGAAGCCGTGCAAATGGCCGAGGAGATCATGAAATTTATCTCCCAGGTAGCGCGCGAGATTTCAGCGCAGCTGGGCGAAGAGCGCGGCTCTTTTCCGCTCTTCGAAGAGTCTAAACTCAAGGGTTGGGGCGCCATGAGAAACGCCACCGTGACCACAGTTGCGCCCACGGGCACCATCAGCATCATCGCGGGGACCTCCAGCGGCATCGAGCCCCTGTTCGCTCTGGCCTTTGTGCGCCGCGTGCTGGAGGGCGCGCGCCTTTTAGAGGTCTCACCTCTCTTCGAGCAGGTGGCAGAGGCACGCGGCATTTACACTCCGGAGCTGAAAACGGAACTGGCCAGGAAGGGCTCGGTAGCTGATATGGCGGGCGTGCCCCAGGATTTGAAGGACTTATTTGTTACAGCTCTGGACATTTCGCCCGAGCAGCACCTGCGCATTCAGGCCGCATTCCAAAAATACACGGACAACGCCGTCTCCAAGACGGTGAACCTGGGCCAAAGCGCCACGGTGAGCGATGTTCTGAATGTCTACAATCTGGCTTTCGATTCTGGCTGCAAGGGCGTGACCGTCTTTCGCTACGGCAGCCGCAGCCAGGTGCTCTATCTGGGCAACGGGGAGACGGCGGTGGGGTGCAAGTACTGCGGGTGACGTTTTTGAGAAGCAAAAAAATCCCACAGGAATTGCCGGCTCTTTTCTGGCGACAAAGGGCCCGTCCGACAAATTAATCTGCCAAGAATTGCCATATACTCTAGTATCCTGTTCATCCCAATTAACGGATGGAAAGAGGAGAGGGCCCGAGGCGGCAAAAGGTAAAGGTAGGGAGATTGTAAGGAAAAGCCGCCCCAGGCCACAAACCACCAGCAAACCAATTCCCCCTTATTAACTATGTCGGTTGAAGCTACCTTAGCGGTAGCTGGGTTCGACTTGCGAGGAGACCGATAAGCCTAAAACATTTCTCATCATATTCATCGCCATGAAACGCATCGGCATCGCCGACACCACATTTGCCCGCGTGGACATGGCCCGCGCGGCCATAGCAGCCTTCAAGAAGGAGGCCTCCGCGGAAATCATCCGCTACACCGTTCCCGGCATCAAGGATCTTCCTGTAGCCGCAAAAAAGCTGCTGGAAGAGGAGCGGTGCGATATCGTCATGGCCCTGGGCATGCCCGGGCCGGCTGAGAAAGACAAAATGTGCGCCCACGAGGCATCCACGGGCCTTATAGCCGCCCAGCTCATGACAAACAAGCACATCATTGAGGTCTTCGTGCACGAGGATGAGGCAGAAGACGAGCGCACGCTGGCCTGGCTGGCGGAGAGGCGCGCTGCTGAGCACGCCCTGAATGCGGTCCGCCTGCTCTACTATCCTGAGATGCTCACCCGCCTGGCCGGCACGGGCCAACGCCAGGGCTACGAGGACGCCGGACCGATTGAGAGCGGCTCGGGTGGCCATCTAGGACATTGAATATGATAATGATGGTAATTGCAATGGTGAATAGAGATAGAGCTGAAGGTTATCTTGGTATTGCTGCTAGTTTCGCGTCAACTCTGAAGCATCGGATAAAGATGATATGATTTGATCCGAGCATCCTTCGTAGTGATGTGCCAGTTAACCGACATGAGCCAAACTAAAAATAATTCAAAATAGAAAATATGGGGGCGGGGACTCAGGTAATCCTGGCCACCGCCGCCACCTCATCTCCGGGCTTGACATTCATGATGCGCACACCCTGCGTGGAGCGGCCCTGCACCCGGATCTCGCTGGTAGGAATTCTGATCATTACGCCGTCCTTGGTGGTAACCAGCAACTCGTCGTCTTCAGAGACCGTGGTGGTGCAGCAGACGAAGCCCTTTCTGGCGTCGATGTTCTTTACGCCCTTCCCACCGCGCCTCTGCGATGGATACTCCTCCAACTCCGTCCTCTTGCCATAACCCTGATTGGTGATGGTGAGCAATGTGAAATTAGCGCTCGGCCGGATCACATCCATGCTGATAAGCTCGTCACCTATGTTCAGGCTGATGGCCTTCACGCCCATGGTGCCTCGATTGGAAGCGCGCACGTCACCCTCCTTGAAGCGTATAGCTTTGCCGAACCTGGTGGCCACCAATAGCTCTTTACTTCCGTCCGTAAGCTTGGCAGAGACCAGGCTATCGCCCTTGAGATTTACGGCCTTGATGCCACCCTTGCGGGGATTGGAAAAAGCCTTCAAGGGCATCTTCACAATGCTTCCGCTCCGGGTTACCAGGATTATAAAGCCGGACTCAAAGCTCTTCACAGGTATGGCGCCCGTAATCCTCTCATCAGGCTCCAGTTGCAGCAGATTGACAATGGACTTTCCGCGAGTTGCTCTGCCCAGAGAAGGAACCTCGTAGACCTTAAGCCAATGGGCCTTGCCTTTGTCCGTGAAGAAGAGCAGATAATCCTTCGTTGATGCGGTAAAGACATCGGTTACAAACTCCTCGCTCTTGGTCTCCGCGCCGATGACTCCCCGGCCGCCGCGCCGCTGCATGCGGTAAGCCGTAAGGGGCTGGCGTTTGATGTACCCGGAGGAGGTGATAGTCACTGCTACCTCTTCCTCCTGGATGAGATCCTCCCGGCAGACTTCGCCCTCTGCCTCGATGATCTGGGTGCGCCGCTCATCCCCGTAGGTATTAATGAGATATGTCAGCTCTTCTTTGATGATGCTCAAGATCTCCAGGTTGCTGGAGAGGATCTTCCTCAATTCGGCGATAAGCTTTTCCAGCTCTGCCGCCTCGGAGACTATCTTCTCCTGCTCGAGACCGGTGAGCCGCTGCAGCCTCATGTCCAGGATAGCTTTAGCCTGCACCTCGCTGAGTGAGAAGGCCTGTATCAAAGCATCCCTGGCCTCGACTGGAGAATGTGCAGCCTTGATTATTCTTATTACCTCATCGATGTTCTTGAGAGCGATGAGCAGGCCCTCCAAGATGTGAGCCCTCTTCTCGGCTGCATCAAGCTCGAACCTGGTGCGCCTCTCCACCACCAGTGAACGGTAGTAGATGTACTGCTCAAGAGTCTCCTTCAAAGAGACTGCCTTAGGCAGGCCGCCTACCAAGACCATGTTATTGATGCCGTAGCTGGTCTGAAGAGCCGTGTGCTTATGCAGTTGATTTAAGACCACATGAACGTTAAATCCGCTCTTGACCTCCACCACCAGGCGAATGCCGTCTTTATCCGACTCATCTCGCAGATCGGATATGCCCTCCAGACGGCCGCCTTTGACCATCTCTGCCATATCCTCAATCAGCTTGGCTTTATTGACCTGGTAGGGCAGCTCTGTAAAGATGATCTTAGTGCTCCTCGTCCCTTCCTCAATCTCTGACTTGGCCTGCATCAGAACGCTGCCCCTGCCGGTTTGATAGGCGGCCTCAATGCCGACCCGGCCTACGATATAGGCGCCGGTGGGAAAGTCGGGCCCGGGCAGAAAGTGCATCAGCTCGGAAAGCGACGCTTGGGGCTGGTCGATGAGATGAATGATGGCCCCGCATAGCTCCGTCAGGTTGTGGGGCGGAATATTGGTGGCCATGCCCACAGCAATGCCGGTGGCGCCGTTGAGGAGAAGGTTGGGCAGCTTTCCCGGCAGCACCGTGGGCTCTTTCATCGAGCCGTCGTAGTTGGGAGTAAAGTCCACCGTGTTCTTCTCAATGTCCGCCAGCATCTCTTCAGCGATCTTAGAGAGCCGCACCTCGGTGTAACGCATGGCCGCAGCAGGATCTCCGTCAATGGAGCCGAAGTTGCCCTGGCCGTCGATGAGAGGATAACGCATGGAAAAAGTCTGGGCCATGCGCACCATGGTCTCATAGATGGCCGCATCCCCATGGGGATGGTACTTACCCATGACATCTCCCACCACACGTGCTGATTTCTTGTAGGGCTGGTCATGGGTCATGCCCTGCTCATACATGGCATAGAGTATGCGCCTATGAACGGGCTTGAGGCCATCCCGCACGTCGGGCAAAGCTCGCGCTACGATCACACTCATAGCATAATCAATATAGGAGGATTTCATCTCCTCAGTGATGTTAACCAGTACTTCTGTCAAAGCCACCTCAAATATCTGACATCAAACATCATACATCTAGATTCTTTACATACTTGGCATGCGTCTCTATGAACTCACGTCTAGGCTCCACCCGGTCGCCCATGAGGATGGTGAAGATGCGATCTGCCTCCACAGCATCCTCCAGAGTCACTTTCAGCATGGTCCTCTTCTCGGGGTCCATGGTCGTATCCCACAGTTGCTCGGGATTCATCTCTCCTAGACCCTTGTACCTCTGGATGACAGGCTTGGCCAGGTTCTTGACCAATTGGTCGAGCTGCTCATCCGTGTAGGCGTAGCTGACCTGCTTGCCCTTCTTGACCTGGTAGAGGGGCGGCTGAGCAATGAAGACGTAGCCTGCCTCGATGAGCGGCTTCATGTACCGGTAGATGAAGGTGAGGAGCAGGGTGCGAATGTGCGAGCCGTCCACATCGGCATCCGTCATTATCACTACCTTGTGATATCGGGCCTTGGCGATATCGAAGTCATCGCCGATGCCCGTGCCGAAGGCCACAATCATATTGCGAATCTCGCTGTTCTTGAGAATTTTGTCGAGCCTTGCCCGCTCCACGTTGAGAATCTTGCCGCGTAGAGGAAGAATGGCCTGAAAGTGCCGGTTTCTGCCCTGCTTGGCGCTTCCGCCTGCTGACTCGCCCTCCACGATGTAGATCTCGCATTTTGCAGGATCGTTGTTGGAGCAGTCGGCCAGTTTGCCGGGCAGTCCGCCCGAGCCCAGAGCATTCTTGCGTCTTGTCAGCTCCTTGGCCTTCCTGGCTGCCTCGCGGGCGCGCTGGGCTTCGCCCGCTTTCTCCACGATGGTGGTGGCTACGATTGGATTTTCCTCGAAATACTCAGCCAGGCCCTCTGAGACCATGGACTCAATTAGGCCTCGGATGGAGCTGTTTCCCAATCGAGTTTTGGTCTGGCCCTCGAACTGCGGATCGGGAAGCTTCACGCTGACGACCGCTACCAGTCCCTCGCGCAGGTCCTCTCCGCCCAGTTTCACCTCGTTTTTAAAGATCTTGTTAGATCGGGCATATTCATTGACGGTCTTGGTCAGGGCGGCGCGAAAGCCCATGAGGTGAGTTCCGCCCTCGCGGGTGTTGATGTTGTTAGCGTAAGAGAATATGTTCTCGTTGTAGGAGTTGTTGTACTGCAGGGCAATCTCGACCTGCGTTCCGTTTTTGCTTCGTGAGAAGAAGAGGGGGGGCTTATGCAGAGCCTCTTTGTTGGTGTTGAGGTATTCCACGAAGGATATTATGCCGCCCTCGTAGCAGAAGTCGTTCTCTTTGTCCTTAATCTCATCATTAATGGTTATCCTCAGGCCGCGGTTGAGGAAGGCCAGCTCTCGGAGCCGAGAGGAGAGTGTATCAAAGTTGTATTCAGTCTCCTCAAAGATGGTGTCGTCCGGCATGAAGGTGACAGTGGTGCCGGTGTGCTCGGAGTGGCCCTTGACCTCGACCTCTGAGGCCACGTTGCCGTGCTCATAACGCTGCCAATAGACTCGTCCGTTCCTCCGGACCTCCACCTCCATCCACTCGGAGAGAGCGTTGACCACGGAGACGCCTACGCCATGCAGGCCACCGGAAACACTGTAGGACTCATGGTCGAACTTGCCTCCGGCGTGCAGAACGGTCATGACTATCTCCAGAGCGGGACGGTTGAATTGGGGATGATTATCTACAGGAATTCCGCGACCATCATCTGCCACGGAGACACTGCCGTCGGGGCGAAGGATCACGTTTATCTCCTTGGCGTAGCCCCCTAAGGCCTCGTCCACGCTGTTGTCCACCACCTCGTAAACCAGGTGGTGCAGCCCAAGTGTGTCTGTGCTGCCGATGTACATGGATGGCCTGCGCCTGACTGCCTCAAGGCCTTCAAGAACTTGAATTTGGCTTGCGTCGTAGCCCGTTGCTTTGCTCAAAACTGATTAAGCCTCCTGAATAATTAGGACTGTAATGAAATAACCTGAGACGATATAAGCTTTTCCCCAAAATATGTCTCAAGTTTTATTTAATAATTTGATGCGATGCCCCATCCTGAATGAGTGGGATAGTACTGATGATAGTACCTGATGCCATCGAGGACGAATGAAGAAGCTCATGGCAGAAAGACCTTTGAAAATCTTGGACAAGGATCTCATTGAATCATAAAAGCCAAGGTCCGGATTCGAACCGGAGTGGTAATGCTCTGCAGGCATTTGCGTAGCCGCTCCGCCACCTTGGCGATTGGTAAGGCGTCCACCAACTTCGTTGATCTGACTTAAACCTTTATCGGTTGGAAGCAGCCTTTGCGCCGCAAGCTTGCAGAGATGTCTTCCCCTATAAAGATTACCTTTGCGGAATGGATTCCATTGGCCCTCCTCGAAGCCCGATTATTTATGATAGAATGATGCGGCTGTGGGTGAAGGTTATTGAAACTCATCGCCAGAATCAAATACAGGGGATGAAATTATCTCGCGATGCTCACGTCCCCGGATGCTAGCGGTTTTCAGCAACTAACATACGCGTCCGATGATGCTGACGTCTTCCGATAACGGGGTGCGGTCTCCCTCTGGATTTAGACCGACAACTACAAATATCTATAACGATTATATAGAAAGTTTGCCGCACCATGCAAGGGTTGGCGGGTGTGCTGTGGGCTCAACGTATCCGATAATGCTCTAATTGGCAAGGAAAAAGTGTCTGCCTCTTTGCAAGGCAGACATGCGCTCGCACCTAGGGCGTGTCGCATCCTTTCCCAGAGGTGCATGCCTTCGTGGCAATGCATTCGGCTGCGAGCCTGTGAGGCTAAGTATCGGCATCTGATAGATGCATGCCATAACCGGCATAGCAATCTGCCGGTAATCTCACGCTAATGCACGGTCGGGGCATGGGCGGCAAAAGAAGCAACGGTTATGGCGAGCATATGCCCCTCCAATCGTAACGCTATTTGGGGTCCCAAAAAGATGGGCACTGTGCAATATTCCAGTGATATGCTCGTGCGGGCCGTTGCTTTTAAATTCGAGATCTTGGGTAGGGCCAGGCCAGCACTTCGGTGACCGGCTCCATAGAGATTGGGCGCTGTGGAATTTCGGCGCTGGTCCGCCTGGGGCTCGATCATTCTGTTTTCGGATTTTCTCTTGCAGGCCCAGGACGTTTCTCTTTCTGAAGCGAAAGCTATATATCGACAAAAGACTATACAACAATCGGCAAAAGTCGAAGTGTCTCTTTTCTCTCCCTCCGATCCCCAGACTTTTGCCTCCCTCCTAATTGAAAGCTTTTTCAGCAAAATGCAAGAGCCGAATAAGTCCATTTTGACAGGCTTTGAGTGGCTACATTTCTTCTATTTTCATCTAGCTTTTTCCCTGTTTTTTCCCCCAGCAAGGAACATTTTATATGGTTTGCTAGCCCTTAAAGCCTGAAGCATTATGGTCCTGGAAAACTTAGGCGGATCGCTGCGCAATGCTCTAAAGAAGATTGCGTCGGCGAATAAGATCGACAAGGCTTTAGTAGACGATGCCGTGCGGGAGATTCAGCGCGCACTTTTGCAAGCAGATGTGAATGTGAAGTTGGTGATGCAGCTTTCCAACACCATCAAAGAGCGGGCGCTGAATGAGAAGCCCGCTGCGGGCATGAACCCACGCGAGCACGTCATCAACATCGTCTATCAAGAGCTGATAAACCTGGTAGGCCGCGGCTCCGATATTCCACTGAAAAAGCAGAACATCATGCTAGTGGGCCTGCAAGGCTCAGGAAAGACCACCACGGCGGCCAAGCTTGCCACCTTCTTTCAAAGGAAGGGCCTACGCACCGCAGTCGTCTGCGCCGACACCTTTAGAGCTGGGGCCTATGACCAGCTAAAAGCTCTCTGCGAGAAGCAGGGCATCTTCTTTTACGGAGACCGAGGCAATCCCGATGCGCCTGCTGTGGCGAAAGCCGGCCTGGAGGCGTCAAAGAAGTACGACGTTAGAATCGTCGATACCGCCGGACGGCACGCCCTGGAGGGTGATCTGATCCAGGAGATGAAGGACATCCATGCCGTGGTCAATGCTGAGCAAAAATTGCTGGTGATGGACGCCGCCTTGGGTCAGCAGGCTTCCGAGCAGGCGCGCGCCTTCAATGAGGCGGTGCAGATCACAGGCGTCATTATCACCAAGCTGGACGGCACAGCCAAAGGCGGAGGAGCGCTCTCTGCAGTGGCCGAGACCAAGACCTCCGTGGCCTTCATCGGCATAGGTGAGACGCCCGCCGATCTGGAGAAGTTCGAAGCAGACCGCTTTATCTCCCGCATGCTGGGCATGGGTGACATCAAGACGCTTATCGAGAGGGCCCAGGAGGTGCAGACCGATCAGGAGGTGGACGTTGAATCGCTCATGCGAGGCAAGTTCACCCTCAAAGACATGTACCAGCAGATGGAGGCCATGAACAAGCTGGGGCCCTTAAAGCAGATCATGCAGATGTTGCCATTGGGGGGGCTTGGTATGGAGCTTTCTGATAAAGAATACCAGATGACCAAAGACCGCTTGGATAAGTACCGGGTGGTCATGGACTCCATGACTTCTGCCGAGCTGGAAGACCCAAAGATAATAACGGTCTCACGTATCAAGCGCATATCCCGAGGCAGCGGCGCTCCCCCTGAACTCGTTCGCGAACTTCTCAAATCCCATCAGGCCATGCAAAAGGCGATCAAAGGCATGAGAGGCGGCGCTGGCAAGATGAATATGAAGCGCCTCATGAAGAGATTCTCCCCGGGAACGAAAACGTGAGAGATTTTAATGATGTGAGAATAAGATGTGGGCAGGAATGCAAGCGATAGGGTCTATTCCCTGCCCAATGGCAGTGTCAGATGTTCCACTTTCCTTCTGCAGTTCCATTTATTCTTCTTCCGTCGGGCAATATCTCGCTATAGTCTCCAATGACTGCGCTGCCTTCTCTAGCCAGGCTAAATTTGTAGAGTTCTCCTCCTGAGGCGGTCACATCAAGAGACAGTCTGTTTTCCTGAAGCATTCCTACTGCCTCGACAGGCCAGGTTTCTTTGGACTGGGTTAAATTTCCTCGGCCGGAAATGCTTCCATCTGCCTGAATGAGTTGGAGATAAATGCTGTCATTATCTTTCAGATTCAGGTGGATACGGCTTGTTGCCGCTCTCTTCACATCAGCAATTGCCACGGAGCTTACGGGTGCATTCTCCCGTATGAACTCATCGTAGCTATCCATACTGATGTCCACTGCCGGATCACCCAGAAAGTTGTAGGATCCTCCGCCACCCAATGAACAACACTTTGCTGCTGCCGGAGATCCGGCCGCAAGCAATAGAATCAATATTGCGATAGTTAATCTCGTTTTAGATCCCTCTGATTTTCGTTTAACTTAAGGCCTTAATCTTGCCTCTCGCATTTTATGGCTCGTTCATGCATAGCCGATCGTGACCTGGGATATATCCGTTGTGGCCCCTCTGTCCTGACTACGGCAGCTCTTGTAGGTGCTCTTCATTTCCGTGAGGTGTCCGGATCTGTCCTCCTCATTTTAATTATACATGCTCTGCGTGGCCCTTCCCACCCATGCACCCGAGGTCGCACTGGGATTGACACTTTTGCCAAGCGGTGTGGCATAACTCTTCCCTGCTGCTAAAGTTATATGGCCAGTTATCGTTCCGGATTCGCGCGATTTTGCCGGGGAAAGAGAATCATATTCACCGGCAAGAGATGCCCCCGATGCAGAGAGCTTGAGCCGGAATACCTGCCCGGTATCAATCAGGGAGATGAATATGGTTGGCCTGTTCCCAGCCACAAAGCCGGCTGCGGTCACGCCCAGGCCGCTTTGGCCGGCGGACATTTGGCCTGAACCTAGAACGAGGTCGTCTTCCTGGTAAATCTGCAAGTCAAAGTGCCTTGTTTGGGTCCCCTTCAGATCAAGAGCCCAGCTTCCCGTGAGGTTTGCCAGAGATGATATTGCGCCCACATTGGAGGCCGAAATCGAGGCCTTACCCACGGTTAGAGCGGGGACTATTCCTGTACCAGTGCTCACAGTGCCCATATAACCTTGCGAAGATGCATTGGCAGCCAGGCTGAGGAATAATAATACTATAATAATTGCTTTTGATGCCATATCCACTAACCCTCTGCAGCCGATTGGGTGGGCGATGTTAATAATGGTATCCTTTGTCGTCGAATTCTCATGAGATGCTGTACTAAAAATGATGGAAAAGCCAGCAGAATAAAAAGCCAACTGAAAAAGTGATAAAAATAAAATGCCTCCCGGGCAATGCCCTAGAAGCCTCATTTTCAATTTCCAGCAACTAGCTGGCTCAAGTGGCCTGATCTTATACAGTTGTAGGCGCAGTCACAGGCAGGACTTGAGTGACCTGCTGAGCTTGAGCGGTCTGCTGTACCTGAGTTGTCTGCTGGGTTTGTGCAGTTTGCAGGGCAGGAGCTACGGAGCTTTGCAGTGACAGAAGGCTGCCAAAGGCCACGCCAGGCTGGGTTATTCCTGGAGCTGTGAAAATATACTCTCCACTCATGGAGCCCGGCTTAATGGTCAGGCTGAAGCGATACATGTTCTGGCTGCCGGCCGGGATCACAAACAATGCCAGCCGATCACCCAGCACGCTGCCTCCTGCGGTGACGGCAGTGACTACACCATTAACTGCCAGCTCACCAGATCCAAACACGGCATCTGCGGTCTGATAAAGGTTAAGCTTGAGATAACTTTTACCAACGTCATTCAGGGTAAGAGCCCAGCTTCCAGCCGCCGGAGCGACACCTAAACCCTTAACAACCGTTACAGGTGTCCTTACACCGTTGTCAGGAACGTGGGGGCTCATACCTGTATCTTTTCTTATGAGAAATAGGCTCTCGTTTCGGAAAGACAGGGCTGCGTCATTTGGGTTGTCATAGACGCCCTCGCGAACTTCTTCGTAGATTTGGCTGCCGGACATGTCCTCTCCAGGAAACTCCGGCTCGACAATTTCGTTCTTTGGTCCCTGTGCGAAGGCAGTCATGCAAAGACATGCCACAAAGGCCAAAGCTATTACCACACACTTAAATCCCATTCTTATAATACCTCCGCACACGAAAGCCACTGCTGAGATCTTAAAGCTAACCCCTCTTTTCCAGAAGAGACCAATTTCGCCTCGTTTTTTCCACTGGAAAGAACACGAGACAAGAGAACGGGCTTTATGTCTCTAATGCTTTGGCAAGGAATCGAAAAAATCTAGCGCGAAAGCATCCGACTATTTCCTATTGAGCAGGCTGCTACATCCGAGGATTTTCATCGATATTAGAGCCTATGTTTGATGCAGATCATTCGTGCCATTAATATCGTCGTCCATCATTTGATTATTGAGCCAGCAGTTTATACGATTATTGAAAGTCTGTACATGGGATCGATATCATTGCCTCTACATAAATCCTGAAAAAAATGGATAGGACCGAATGTATGGATCGCTCAGGCATAATTATGAAAGGTTTTCATTTAGCGCCGTTCCTGATACGAATCAAATCCTCTTTCAGGCTGTCTGATATCTTTGCCCCATCCAGATTGGCTTCCGATAACGAATAAAGGGTAAATTGATCATATTTAATGCGTTCCAGGTTGACACCGGTTAAATCTACTCCTGTCATCTCTACCCTGTCGAAGGTGGCATCTCTCAAATCCGCCCCGCTCATTTTAGCATTTGTCAGATATACCAGCACCAGGCTGCAGCCCCGAAGGGAGGAGTCTGTTAAATCTACGCCCCTCAAATCCATCTCGCACAGCCTGACGCGATCGAGCTTGACTTTGCGAAGGATGGCACCGTCCAGCCTGGCAGAATTCAAGTCCGCATCGGAAAGATCAGCTCCTGTAAGGTTTGCTCGGGTCAGGTCCGCATAAGGAATCTTGGCTGAGTTCAGGCTGGCCCTCATGAGCTTTGCCTCTGTCAAATCAGCATAAGAGAGGCTGGTCCATTTTAGGTTGGCTTCCGTTAAGTTTGTGCCCATTAGATATGCTCTGGTAAAATCTGCTTCACTCAGGTCGGCGCCATGAAGATTGGTATTGTATAGCTCTGCCCTGGAAAATTGACCTCTGGAAAGATAACTTCCGCTAAGGTCTGCCCAGCTCATGTGAGCTCCAATCAGGTTTGCGCCGATCAGGTATATGCCCTTGAGATTGGCGCCGGAAAGGTCCGTTCGAAAGAGCCTGGCATCTGTTAAATCTGCATCAGAGAGATTAGCATCGGAAAGATCAGCCTCGGTGAGGTCCGTCTTCTCCAAGATGGCATTATTGAGATTGGCATTGGACATTTGAGAAGAGGCCAAAATGGCCCTGGAAAGATCCGATCCGCTCAGGTCCGCATCATTGAGAACTGCTCCGGTTAAATCGGCCTTCACCATCTTTGTTCCTTGTAGCAGAGAATGTGAGAGCCATGCCGAGCGCATAAAAGCGCCACTCAGATTCGAACCGCCGAGATTTGAGCCGGAGAGGTCCGATTGATTGAGGTGCATGCCGCTCAGATTCATATGGGTCAGGTTCATATTGGCCAGATCGGCACGATCCGCGATCTTGCTGCTGAGATCCTGTGGCTGTGCCGTTGCGACGCAGAATGCTGCTATCAGTGCGCCGAACATCAGTGTGCAAAATGCAAGCGGCATTAAAGAATCAATTCTCATAGATCTCCTTAGATTACAACCATGCGCGTTCGTACTTTCAATCCTAATACTCTATTAGTATTCATCTCCTTATGACATTTCAAGTTTCTGGTGATACTTTAGCCCGCTCCACCACCATGCGGAGAGAATCGCTAATAGCAATCTCTTCAAGCCGAGATCCTTTATGCAACGCCACCGCTGGTACTACAGGGTAAAGGGATTGCATTTGATACGCACCAGATTGAAGCCGACAGGTTCGCATCTTTGATGTACAGGACGTCCAAAATGGCATCTTGTAAGGTGGTGGCATCCACCTATGGCTAGGATGTGACTGCTGACACAATCAAGCACTATATTAAGGAATCTCAGGGGAAACCGAAAGCAGAGTTTCAATCGTGCAGATCAAAGGACTCTGGGCAACGAAGACTCGACGATTTCTGAATACCCGAAAACCGGGCGTGCGGCCCGAAGTATACCCCGTACTTTAGGGCGGGGTGGCCGCACGCAATTTGATTTAGCAATCTAAGTGCCAACCAGATCCTCCTTCA
>DATLBD010000185.1:0-6863 GCA_035527135.1 Methanothrix sp.
TTCTTAGAAGGGGACATTGAAGTAATTCTATGTCCCTATTCGACGAATGGCTAACTGGTAGAAAGTATTTATCTATGATCGAGGAGTGAATGGGTGTGGATACGGGGCCAGAAATTTACAGAAAACACGGTACACTACCGGGTTTTTCATAGAACTTGTCTTGCAGCCGTCGATAAATGTCTTCGATCAGGTCTTTGTTATCTTCGTGAAGTCCGATTTGCATCGACGATTCACACCAGGCCCTGACTACATGGGCCAGGGTAGCGGCAAGCATGGACCGTTCCTGTTGGGTCGTCCAGCTTGTCCTGCGCCTTGGCAAAATAGGCGCATGGGACGGTCAAGGGATCGCTAGGCTTCGACGGCAAAACACCGCCTAAGATCGTCTTCATCCAGCAAACGTGACATTTCATGAAGCGTCGCAAAGTAATCCGGTATAAAAATAGCCTTTAGCTCTGCTTCGGAATGCTGTGTCGCATGATTATTATTGTATTATTTCTTTTAGCATAAATTCATAATTTACTTTAACATAATTGATTATATGCTGATAAGTAGCCAGAAAAAGCATCTAAAAACGGTTTATATTCCCCATTTGCGCGAAGTTAAGGTGTATAAGATAGTACATATAACTTGCAAGTTTTGGCGTGCGTCCTCAAAGTTCTATGGCATTTTCATAAGTCTCAAATAGATGCCATAGAACCATCTCCCATGCACCGCACCCCCCTCCGGCGATCGCAGTCCCTCCAGAAGGAAGCCTGGGAGCTAGCGAGGGATGCCAAAGCCCTGCAGAAAGCCGCCCGTGCACCCGCGGCTCGCCTGGAGCCCAGAGGCTGTAAGGAGAGGCGGAGGCGGCCCTGGCAGAGGCCTAGGCCCTCAAGCTCAAGGCCAGGCTGGAGGATCTGACCGTGTGGGAGAGGAAGTTGGTCAAGCAGACCTGCAAGGGCTCGAAGACCTAACACCTGACTGAAATGGCCTCCTGGCGCGAGGGCGACAAGACGCACAATGTCCACCTGAGGAGCAGCAGGAAGATGGATGCCGAGACGGCCAGGCAGATGTACTAGGGCGATGAAGGCGGAGGCGCTGAGCTACTGCAGGACAGAAGACTGATGATCGTGCCCGGTCTGGGGTTTATATTGTAGCACATCAGGTCAACGCGACTTTTCAGCGCGTGGCCAGCACCTCCGCTAGAGTGATCAAGACGCCGAAGGTCTCAGGGTGCAGGGAGACTGCCGGGTGGAGCTCGATTTCCATGACAAGATATGATGGTGAGTCGAGTGTGAGACCAATGAGAAATAGAAGGAACTAACCGGCTTGTTGCAAGGTGCATCGCCAAATTTTCCAAATCACCAGCTCATTGGATCAAACTCTGTCTGTGGATCGTCTCTGCGCATGCCGTACCCGGCATCCACATACATCTTATTGAAGTTCTTATTCAAATTGGCAGTTCCATTGGCGTTGGCCTTGTAAACCACGCACATCCAGCATCCGCCCGTGTCCTGGCCTGTTTTGTTATCGATGTCCAGGAAGACCTGCGTGCCCATCAGATTATCGCGGGTGAACTCTCGGGCATTCAAACCCGCCTGAGAATTGGGATTTGCGCTCATCACATCCGCCAGGCGGACGCAACCCAGGCTGCTGACCTCAAAGGTCGCGCCGCCTATTATCCTCGTCACGACTCCCGTAGCCTCCTCTGGATGAGAGGATGCAACTGAAATGAGGAGAATTAGGATGATCATCGCCACATTTTTCATAATATGAATAAATGCTCGATAATCCGAAAAATCTTTCCCTCAATAAATTCTTATTATATTTCCGGATAATGGTTCCGGGACGAGAGATGAAAAGAGACATTCAAAGACTGAAGAGGTGGCTGGGCATAGCTCTAGTCGTGCTTTCCTTTGCTTTTTACGGATGCCTCTTACTCGTGCCGCTCACCTCTTTCTCCGCGGATAGAAAGATCGCTCTGTCTTCCTTGCTGGTCATTTTGGGAGAAGGATCTTTCTGGCTGGCAGTTATCATCCTGGGGCGAGAGGCAATAGCCAAGTATCGAAGGTTAGATTGGCGATCCTGGCTTTCCAGATTACTGAAAAAGCCTTAAAAATTAAAACCGATAAACCGATCATCAAACCTAAAAAAGATCAGATCAAAGAGCAAAAGAGGTCGGTTAATGCTGCCCCGAGTAATTCTGCATAGCGCCGTCAGCCTGGATGGAAGAATTGACGGCTTTCCCATAGATCTATTCCAATACTATGAGCTGGCAGCTTCCTGGAAAGAGGATGCCACATTGGCCGGCTCCGATACATTTCTGAAGGCCGCAAGCGAAGCCCCTCCGGAGGATGAGAGCGCCTTTCTTCCGCCAAAGAAGGATCCGAGCGACAATCGAGCCTTGCTGGCCATTCCCGACAGCAGAGGGCGCATACGCACCTGGCATTATCTAAGATCTCTGCCCTACTGGCGCCACTTCGTGGCCCTATGCTCAGAGTCCACGCCCCAGGAGTATCTGCATTATCTCAAAGAGAGGCACATTGACTTTATCATCGCGGGGCAGGATCACGTGGATCTGCGGGCTGCTTTGGAGGAGCTGAACACTCGCTTTGGCGTGAAGGTCGTGCGCGTGGACGCGGGAGGCACTCTAAACGGCCAGCTGCTCCGCAAAGGGCTGGTTAACGAGGTGAGCCTTCTTATCTATCCCTGTCTAGTGGGAGGAGAAAAGCAAAGCAACATCTTCCGTGCTCCCGACCTGCCGGCTATTGCGGACCCACTGACTGGCTCGGTGGGCATAATCGCCCTTAAGCTCATGCACATGGAGAGACTCAAGGGCGATATTATATGGCTGCGCTATGAGGTCAAGTGATCTAGCCTGCCGGGAACTTTTTTTCAGGAAATCGAGCTTAGCAGAGCTTATCGTTTCGATTCTCAATTTCAATGCCCATTGGGAGTAAGGAAAAGAGCGTCCTGAAAAGTGGTCCGGCCCAAAATGGTTAAATCTATATTTTCCGTTCTCTTTTGTTATGAAAGTATTGAATAGGATCTCGAAAATAGTGGCGCTTCTTGGCATCTTCTTATTGGCAGCCTCGATTGCGGACTGTCAGATGAACCGGGAGTCTCCCTTTCTGGAAAGCAAGCTTCCACGGACCAATGATCAGAGTATGATTGGCAAAGGCCAGCTGTCCGCTTCTCCAATCATGATCTCTGAGCCCTTCAATAGTCAAGCCGTCTCAGACTTAATGATATTCGCGGATCAAAACAATACGACCTGCAATCAAGTCTCATTCCTGCTGACATTGACGACATCCCCCAGTGGCACTACCGGATATCAGCCGGTAAAGGTGAGAGTGCTGGAAAACCGCCAGGGCTCGCCCACAGCGGTCGCCGAGCTGATTCTTCTCATGCCTGCCACGGGCGGCTCACTTCATGAGACCATCGGCTTTTCTAGTGCCTCTTTGTCGGCTGGGGGTAGCGGGGCAAGTGAGATCACAGTGACGGCAGATCCGGATAGCCAAATACCGGAGACGAATGAGAGGAATAATTCCCTGACAATTAGCGGGACCTGCATGGGTTAACGTTAAGGATAAAGGCAAATATGGCACAGCTACGCCCTCTCTTTTTGGCTTCAATTTTTCGGCCTTTATTTGATTTCAGTTGGCTCTGGCACTTAGATTAAAATTAGAATTTTGCATAAAATACTTCTGCGCCTTTTGCTATGATTGAAACCTTGTTGCCCTTGAAGCCTCTTTTCAAGAGCTCTAACTGACCTTCGATATCCGAGATTGGGATTTTCATTTCGTTTCTGCAAACCCCTGACTCTTCCATATCAACTGAGCCTTCCCGATCAATTAGATTTGGATGCAAAATATTTTTATGCATAATATATCTCCACCAGCCTTGCATCTTGGGACACAGTCCCTCTATCACCAGCCCGCAGGAGAGAATATTGCCGAGGCTGATAGGATTTTTTGGAGATACCGTGCAGCAGACGTGCTCGTATCCCATCTCTTCTATCACTTGCAGGTGTGCCGCTGCCAGCTTTCGCTGCAGACCATTGCCGCGATAAGCAGGGTGGACTGCTGCCGCCTGGAGATGGACTACTTTTAGCAGTTCTCCTTGCGGCAGATTTATGTCCCTGCCCAGGTTGTCATCGGCAAGGCCGGGAATGCGAATGATGCTGTAGGCAATCAGCCCTTCCTCGGTTGTAATACCAATAACCGAGCGCTCAAGATGGAAGGTCTCCAGCATGTCCTTTTCATTATGCAGCATGAAGATCTCCGGGCAAGGAAGATTTGCGGCAATGACACTTTGCAGCCCCATCAAGTCCGGGAAAGAGTCTGCTTGCAGGAATTTCATCTCGAACCGAAAGTACTTCGCCTTTTGTGCCGTCCGGGAATAGTCTGCCTCATGCCTCTTGATCATACCAGTATCAATCAATTGAATAGTCATCGCAGCCCCTTGAAAGCAAGCACTTCGTTTGCACACAAATATCTTCCTGCAATATCAAATTAATTTTCATTCTCTCTTCTCAGGCATCGCTTTATAAGTCGGGAAAATCAGATTTAGCAGCAATGGACAGAGAAAGCTGGCTGAAGGTGCAAAAAGAGCTAAGCGAGCTTTATGAGCTACACGAGAGCAGTGTTTCCGATCCAGGAAAATGCAGAACCTTCAACTCGCGGGCCTCGCTTTTCCTGGAAAAGCTAGAAGAGCTGCAGGCTTACGATATTGCAGACAGGGTCATGGACCTTTTGGCCGGCTGTAGCCCCAAGGATTTCTCTCCCTGCGACAACCGACAATGCACCAAGGGCTCATTGGAACGGTTGCAGGATCGTATTAGAGAAAAGCTGGAAAATAGCTGATCCTCAAAAAGCCGATCGAAGGTTCTCCTTACGGATGCATAATTTGTCCTTGAGTTTCTCTTTTCCTGTACTTAAAAAATAATCCTATGGTCGCTATCAAGCTAAGAACAGATACGCTATTGGCCACGATGAGAATATTGTCCTGAATGTGCCAACCGTAGAGCAGCCAGAGGAACATGCCCAGGCAGAATTGCAGTAGCATAACCAGGCTTACATCCTCTACCGACTTAGTTCTGTAGATCTTGAGGATCTGGGGCACGAAGCCGAACATGGTCAAAACGGCTGCAGTTGAGCCGATCAATTCCCATTGCATCTAATCCAAGAGTATGTGATGGTATATTAGCTTCTCTCTTCCTGAAATCCTACGTAAATTGAGTAACAACGGTTCTACATATTGATTTTAGCTACGTAAAATGCAGAAAAAGGATACGTGGATACATTATGTAAAATGGCAACCTTTACCTAAATTTTGAACCATGTCTTCGGTGGAACAATGGGAGATTGGCTCTTTGCATGTCGATTGGTGTAGTGGGAAGCCCTGACCACTGCATAGTCTTGTCTTGCCCCACCTTTGGTACGAATAATTTGAAATAGTTAATCATGAAACAGATGAGCCAGATTATATATAATATATCAAAAAAACTATAAGAGGAAATGAGATGCCAAAGAAAGTATTATGCAAAAATTGTGGTACAGTTAGCGTTGTTAGTGATGAGCAAGAAGAAGGAGATTGGCTTAAATGCATATTACTAGATGGATTTGAATGGTATATGCCAGCAGGTGTGATTGGTCCAGATGTACCTGTGAAACAGGGAAAAATTGACTACGAAGGTCTGACCAAGCTTCCCATGACCGCAAAAGTGTGGTTCATATTCCCGATTAACCAAAAATTAATGACTCGAAAAGAGTGGATAGATGGGTTTAATGAAGATCCTGCCACTGCACTAGCTATGATGAGAGCACGAATGACAAATCAACCAAATGTGATACACATTGGAAGATAAGGAGAAAAGCGAATTTTTTAGTTTTATCTTATTAATTTTTTAGGTATTCTTCCATAATTAAGTTTAAGCTTCGAACTGCTCCGCCGTCCAGTGATTGCTGCATGCCTTGCTCGAAGCTAACCTGAACAGCAATATCATCGGCTTTCTCAGATCGTATGGACTTCCCGCGACCCAACCGCTGAAAACTAGCTTAAAAGTCGCAATACTGAGTACGGCAGATCCGTTGAGGACTTAAAGGGTGTTTTCTCCCGCGAGAAGTTCATTTAGATCAGGAGAACTCCATTTGCAGCGCAATCAGCGTCGATTCGCTGCCCTTCGTATAATTGCAGTCAGCCCCATCTCTTTTTTTGGTTCTTCGCTGTTTCAAGTGGCTAACCTAAAGATATCATGAAATGAGATCTGAGCAAGGATCAAGAAATCAGCACGCAGGAATGCGGCATACTTAGTCCGAATTGGAATCCCAGAGGATTTATGCCTCTATCATACCCACTCAGAACAGCGAGGAACCATTAGCTTATTATCTGATGTTTGATGGTTATGGTCTACCTGTCGGCGCGGTCAGATCGTCCAATACTACCGCCGTCTGATGGCTATGGTTGATCGCTCTAGTCAATGGTCATGGATGATCATCCTGTCTGGTATTCATGAGGCTCTCCTGCCACCAGGCTTCCCTATCATTTCGCCTTTGCGCAGCAAAAAAAGGATAAGAATTTTTTAGTCGAGCAGTATTAGCCCAAACAGCTCCACCATTTCCTTGCAGTCCTTGAGAACATGCGGCTTGTAGCCGGCATTTTGCAGGGTCTTGAATACATCGATGCCGCAGGCCTCCATGGAGGGACGCATGATCTCCTTATTCTTGCATTTTACGCTATCCAGATCGAAGACCGCCTGATCCTTCTTATGCATCTCCTCGATGACGCATGTCTCGCAGAGGGCGCAGGGCATGGCATTCATGCCGAATGCCTTGTAGCAGCCAGCCAAAAAAGCGGCTTTCTCAAGCTCGGCCACAGTTTTT
>DATLBD010000186.1:0-6337 GCA_035527135.1 Methanothrix sp.
ACTCCATGCAGAAGGGCAAAAAGATTCTGATTCTGGAAAAAAAGAACTCCCCAGGGCATAAGCTCCTGATCTCTGGCTCTGGGCACTGCAATATAACTCACGATGGTAATATTCAGGACTTTCTTGATCATTTTGGAGATCACGGGCACGGCAGATTCCTGCGCCCAGCACTTCTCGGCTTCACAAATAGCGATCTCATCTCCTTCTTTAAAGGCTTGGGATTGGACATGATCCGGGAAAAGGGGGGTAAGATATTCCCAGAGACTTTGCAGGCCAAAGACGTGCTGAATATCTTGACTCTTCAATGCCAGGAAAGGGGGGTAGTCATCAAGTGCAACCAGGCTGTCAAGTCTATGACCAGGAAAGAGGACGGTTTTTTAGTTTGCTCTGAAGGTGGAAGCTATCACTGCAGGCTGCTGGTAATCGCTACAGGAGGATGCTCCTATCCAGCCACCGGCTCGAGCGGAGACGGCCACAGGTTTGCCGGCATTCTCGGCCACCGCATAGCCGAGATTGGGCCGGCTCTAACCCCCCTTCTCATAAAGGATTATCCTTTCTCTGAGCTGGCCGGGCTCTCATTTTCGGACCTGAAGATCTCGCTCTATCGTCATGCAAAGATCAGAGAGCATCGGGGCGATATCCTATTTACCCATCAGGGGCTCTCCGGGCCTGGAATTTTAGACCTATCCAGATATATTAGAGTAGGAGACGTTTTGAAGCTCTCTTTTGTGCCGGACGATAAACGAAAGGCGCTAGAGGAATGGCTCGTAGGTAAGGCGCAACTGGATGGAGGAAGGAGCCTACTATCGGTGCTAGCGGATCTGCCTCACTTTTTATCATCTTTTGTGCCTGCACCCTCTTCTGTGCCTCTCTCTGCTCGGTTTATAAAAAGAATTCTGGAGATCTCGGGGATTGCCCCCGATCTGAAAATGGCTCAATTGACCAGAGAGAAGCGAAATTGCTTGATTGATAATCTGACAGGCTTATCTCTGGTTGTATCCGATCTTTGCGGCTATAACATGGCCATGGTTACCAGGGGTGGAGTAGACACGAAAGAGGTCAATCCTAAAACCATGCAGTCCAGGCTGGTTAAGGGACTGTATCTGATAGGTGAGGTTTTAGATGTGGATGGAGATACAGGTGGCTATAACCTGCAAGCGGCATTTTCTACGGGAATGCTGGCTGCCATGAGCATCAAGAGTAATTTTGACTGAAAGGATTGCAGAGCTTCAGGCAAAAGGACCTCCGGGTTTATGCCGGAGGAAATTCATGGCTTATATCGCACTGTCAGATATCTCTTAATTTATCTAATTTCCGATATCCCTATTCCATCTTCTTTTTTTTCAGGTGTATATTGGAGTCCAGAATACCTGCCTTGCCGTTCCAGGCCGTGATGGAGAATTGGTCCGATAAACCAGATAAGATGCAGTTGGCGGCTGTCTGTCGACCTTCAACGAGAGAGCATACAACTCCGCTCCGCTGGCAGGAACCACATTCAACTTCAGGCTGCTGCCGGAGAAAGTTCCGCTTACTGTCGCCCACTGGACGTTGCTAAGTAGAGCAATCCTTCCCATGCCAAAGACCATCGCCCCGGACTGGTTGAGAAGCAAATCTATGGCTGTGCCGTCTGCTAGATCTAGGTGCCAGGCGCCAACTATACTTGTCGGCAGCTTGTTTGCTGTGGCAGTGACCGCAGTTGTCCTGGTACTGGCGGACCCTTTCCCAATCCTTGCATAGCCCCCATATCTGTCCAGGGATTCCTGCATTTGCCTTACCGCAGGATCAGAAGATACATAGCTACTAGCTCCTGATGAGCTGAATATCGGATCAGTGAAATACTGTCTGGTATCGCCATAGTCACCGCTCCTTACGTATCCTCCATCCAAATAGTCCTGCCCCTGGGATAATCCCAAAAATACGAACAATAGGACAAAAATTGCCTTGGAGGCAATCATTGATTTCAGCCTTGAAATAAAAATCCCACCACTAGAGCAATGTTTCGTCAATTGACTTAAAACTATCCGTCAGAAGGTGATGAGGCCAGTCGCAGCAATTTGGGGTTATCCAATATAGTGAAGGAAGACCAATATTAGTTCTGCCTAACCATTAGCTCTGATGACAATGACAAGAATCTTTAAATTATATGTCTCAATATATGTGTCAAAATGACCTTATTGCTTTTCGGATCAAGAACGGCCCTGGTGAATGCTGCTAACAACCTGGGCGGATGATAGTAGTATCGGCTTACATGGTCTCGGCTGATAATAGCTAAAAAATGCAATTGCAATTTAAAAAGGTGTTGAAATGTATAAGAAAAAGATCCTCATTCTTCTATTCATACTATCGGCTCTGCTGGTTGCCACGGTGGAAGCGGAATTGGAAACCAATGAAAAACAGGAGATCCTTGCCGCGCATAATCGATATCGTGCCGAGGTGAATGTAACTGCCTTGAAATGGTCTGAGAACCTCACCCAACAGGCCCAGGAGTGCGCCGATTACAATGCTGCAAACTTCCTGCCCCAGGGAAGGCAAAAGCACTGTCCGACATCTGGATTTGGGCAAAATATAGCTCTTGCGAGCTTGAGCTTGCATAGGAACCTCACCCAAATGGTCGATCAATGGGGCAGTGAAAAAAGGAATTTCATCAATGGAGTGTATCCTTCCGTTAGCGCAACAGGATCGCCGGGTGCCGTCAGCCATTACACACAAATTATCTGGCAGGAAACGGCAGAGGTGGGATGCGGAAAGGCCAATTCCAGCGGATACGAAATTTTGGTCTGCGACTACAGCCCGCAAGGCAATATAAACGGTACTGTAGTTTATGCACCAGAGCGGCCTAAGGCAGTCGAAATTGGTGGGACAAATCAATATAAAACACTGACAAACAACTTTGCTAAAATGCCTAAACGCAATATTATCATTAATACTGTATTTAATCGACCTGTCTTCTGCTACTAAACAAGCCCGGTTTGGATAAATGAACGAAGAAGAATAAGGCAAGAGGATCATTATGCTTGACATATTGAGAAATAGACGCAGCATTAGAAAATACAAGGATCGTGAGATAGAAACCGAGAAGATAGAACTACTCAAGGAGGCCGCCTTGCGCTCCCCCTCCTCTCGCAGCATCAACTCCTGGCGTTTCCTTTTTGTCACGGACAGAGCATTGCTGGAGGAGCTTTCCAGAGCTAAAGTAAGTGGCTCAAGCTTCCTGAAAGGAGCAAGCCTGGGTGTGGTTATCTGTGCCACAAAAGGAGAGTCGGATGTCTGGGTGGAAGACTGCTCCATTGCCGCCATCATCTTGCAGCTTACCGGCCAGAGCCTGGGCCTTGGCTCTTGCTGGATCCAGATCCGAAAGAGGATGCACAGCAGCAATCTGACCTCGGAGGATTACATCAAGCAAGTGCTTGGCCTGCCTGAGAATCTTAATGTAGAGTCTATGATCGCTTTCGGCTATCCGGATGAAGATAGGAAGCCTATTCCCAAAGAGCAGCTCGAATACGAGAAGATATTGATGTAGATCGTGATCGTGTCAGAGGTTCAGATCGTGCGATAGATCGCGCTAAAGGTCCTGCCGTAATGTCCACTTATAAAAAGGCAGACGCAGAAGTAGAACGATTCCAAGCTCAGCACGCCGGCGCAGGACCTTGAGCGGATATTCCGCGTCTTTTTTCTCGACTTGCCAAAGCTCTGGCACAAGCGCCGCCAATCCACATCCCTTCCTAACCGCTGCTCATCCTGCCAAGCGAGCCTCTGGTCCTCGCCTATCCCTGCTTCCCAGATTCAATCTCTCGTAGTGGCTTTGATAAATCGTGATAAAAAGATCGTGATTGGTAACCGCTCCGAAAGCGTTTTATCTCTGCAATTTTAATGTAACTAATATGTACAAGCGATCTGTCGCAGGAGAACGAATATCCGAAGAAGATCGGATGAAGGCCCTAAGCGTTCTTCCACCTGAAGTAAGGGACGCTTATCTTGACGTCACCCAACATCATCACAAACTACTAGAACGCCTGGCTCAAAAGTAGTCATATATGCTCCTCTGACGTGCTTTGAACCAGATCTTACTCTTCTTCTTCAGCCACACCTCAATGCACCCGATATCACATTCCTTTTCTGTATCAGAAATCTTCTGGAGGGCGTCAATAATTTCATCCTCATCTCTTCGCCCCAAATAATGACCACTCATTTTAAGGATTGTAGCAGCCAACACGAAAGACGTCCTTTTATTGCCATCAAAAAAAGGATGGTGCCTTGACATGTACAATGCCCAAGCTGCCTTTGCATAGACTCCTGGAACAAAATTAATCTCTTCGACTATGTAATCTACAGTTCCTTCACAGAGGACGCCGTGAACCTGGCCGCCAGTCCTTATGAGATCCTCATGCATCGCCATAATCATCTCTTTTGTTATTTGGACAAAGCTTACACCGTTCCTCGTCAGACGTTCTGAGGTAATAGGCCAAAACCTTTTTCGTCAGATCAAACAATAACAGAATGAGGAAAAATAGTGAGACACCTAGGACTATTAACGGCTTTGGTGCTTGTGGTCGTGTCTATATCGCAGGCATTTCCGCTTCAGACAACAGACGGCATAATAAAGATCTATGGCATGATTCCAACCAAAGATGGGTTTGCTCTGGATATATTCTCACCCTACCAATTCCAAGGCAGAGGCATTGTTTCCGATCTGAAAGTTGACGTAGTCGATTCTGAAGATAGATTCATCAAGGCCCGCAATATAAGAGATGTATCCAATCCTGGATATAATGACCGTGCACTTTATTTCTTTGAATTCGACCAGCCCGCGACTCAGATAAAGAGGACCAGGATCGAAACACCTAACCAGGATGTTTATAGCATCTCATGGTCAGGAGTTCCGGAAGCATCGACGGAAAACATTACAATAAAGCTCTATGGAGTTAAGGACAACACCCAGGAGGATACATATGACGGGCTGCGAGATAAGCAATATGATTTCGAAGTCAAAGTTACAAACAAAATGACCCAGGGGCTAGCGCTCTCGCCTAAGTTCTTCTGGCTTTTGGACCAATTCAATTACGGCTACGAGGTTAAGGGAGAGGAGTATAAGCTCCTGCCGAACGAGTCTGTGAGATATACATTGCACTCACAGGCGTTATCGCCTCTATCCAGGCCCAAGGGTCTCTGTTTCCTTCCAGAGAATTTCACAATCGACTTGGAGGGATGGTACTGAGGAGATCAATCTCTCCTCTTTTCAGCTCGCTGCCCTGCCATCCAAGATTATCCTTTTTTAGACAATTTGCCTCCGGTAAAACAACTAAGACTAGACTTTCCGGACTCGCTTCAATATCGATGCTGATAGCGTTGATCTTGACGATTGCAGTAGGAGAAGGTGATGCCAGAACAGTCCAAGCTAGTGAAATCCTATCTAAGATCGTAGCGCAAAGCCCTGTGAATTATACAAACGTGACAATTGAGGGTGATCTCTGCTTCAACGATGGATTCGTGTCGGTTGGAAAATATCTTTCATGCACCATTATAGAGGAAGAATCAACAGATCAATTGAAAATCAATGCATCATGCTTTGCGGAACGCTTAACAAATTTAACTCGAATTAGTAGTCCAATCACCAGTAGAGATTACATTACAAGAAGAGTCGCGATATTGAACAGTTCATTGATTAATGGACCTATAATTATTGCTAATTCAACTTCTATCAAATCACCGATAACGATTAGAGATTCCATTATTAAGGGCGTTTTTGAATTTAACAATACGACTTTCCAAGAACCTGTGCTTATTACTAATACCACATTTTGTAAGGAGGCTTATTTTGTAAAATCAATATTCGAGGAATATGCTGATTTTTCTGGATCAGATTTTGCTTTTGCAGATTTTTCCGTGGCTAACTTCACCAAATATGCTAAATTCGAACAAGCTAGATTCAATGGACCCTCAGCATTTCCTGGAACTACATTTTGCGGATATGCAGATTTCAACGGAGCGCAGTTTAATGGATACACTGATTTCTTTGCAGCACGTATACTACCATATGTTAAGGCTAGTCAAGATGGTGGACCCAAATTTGAAAGGAGATGGATCGGCGAAAGAGAGTCTCCTTACTTATACCCAATTTTGGAATTCGGCTCACATCTCAAATTTAAACAAATAAGCTCGAATATTAGCTTTAATAATGCCAATTTTAGCAAAAGTGCCGGTAGTGTACCGTGTTTTCTGTAAATTTCTGGCCCCGTATCCACACCCATTCACTCCTCGATCATAGATAAATACTTTCTACCAGTTAGCCATTCGTCGAATAGGGACATAGAATTACTTCAATGTCCCCTTCTAAGAA
>DATLBD010000187.1:0-4793 GCA_035527135.1 Methanothrix sp.
ATCTA
This sequence comes from Methanothrix sp., assembly GCA_035527135.1. GTDB lineage: Archaea > Halobacteriota > Methanosarcinia > Methanotrichales > Methanotrichaceae > Methanothrix. The sequence continues at coordinate 6 of DATLBD010000187.1, forward strand.
CAGATGCTATCAGAAAGTGAATATAATCAAGATCATCGCACTTGGCAGGATTCAAGTTCAGTCCAATCCATTTTATTCGTTATACTTAATATAGACCAAGCCATATATGAAGATTATGGCAAGTGCGTAAGTCCTAGAGAGGATAAAATGTAAGCTGGTGATGCCCAGTTCATGCAATCCCGCATGTGCCACAATAGCATCAAATGATATTTATAAAAAATATAAAATGGTTTATGGGCGAATGCGTAATAAATCATAGGCACAGCGCTCACACCACTCCAGAAAGACGAACATTTACGCTTTTATCCGGTAAAGCCTATCAATGGCCACCGACGCATTTTCTCCGTCCGCAAGATATATTAACTCAATCTCGTCACTGGAAACGATCGCCCCCATGGCATAGCCCTTATCGAACTCGGTGATATAGAGCGTTTTATTATCCAAACCAATAGCTCCGGCAAAACCTTCAGTCCCTGTCTCGTTATCCAGCTTGTATGTCATTTTTCCAGCGAAAATGCGGTCCTCCTGCTCTAAGAAAGCAAAATTAATGCTTCCGTTTTCCGTCAATTTGGTGTACCCATTTCCTTCATCATAACTACTCCACGAACCTGTCCAGTTCCCTAGCAGGTCTGGAACTTCCGCTGCACATATTCCCGTTGCCAAGAAAACCATAGCCAAAATCGCAAAACACAAAATCTTTTTCATACATGTTTATCAGTCATTTACCTATTATAAATTATCATAATGTAGACGGCGCTAATGTCCCTACCGAAAAGATAAATATGGAGATGGATCATTATTAGAAAAGTATAGGATAATTTTAAAAATTTTGTGAATAAATTTAAAACTTTAAATTCCTGTATAAAAGAGAATGAGGCAAATTAAAAAGGATTGGGCTAATCTTGTTGCCTTTCGCCTGTTTATGGTGAACCTGCACAAACAATCCTTTAGAAAACCATTATTCATCCAGCCTGAGGCTGCCGTCAAATGTACATCATTGTGGCCTTGGAAAATTCGAGAAATCGAGAAATCACTTGATTTCTAGAAAGCCCTTCATCGTCGCAACGAGCAAGAAAACCCGATAGGGATTGAAACGCGGTTGCCCAAAAATTACCAGCGATGCCAGAATATGTCCAAGTACGAGTTTCAGAAAAACAAGGATCGAAACAGCAAATTATAAATTCCATAAGTGGTTACCCTAAGAGTCCGAGGGTGAGTTCCACAAGAAACAAGGATTAATATATCTAATTGTAATTTATGATGTGCTTTATGGGGCGGCTATGCGGCATATTGCGCTCAATATTCCAGTGCTTAATCGTGTTGCAGATAGATTCGCAAATTGCCGGATGGAGATTCATTACAAATTCGTGATAGTGTTATGGAGGCGTTGAAGAAATGAAGATAAAGATTAGCATAGCGGTGTTGTTGGTGTTATTGGTCGGTGCTGTAGAGGTCGGTGCTAGCGGCAGATCGGAGGGATTTCATTCTCGGCCAATGTCGGATGATGATAAACTAGTGAACGACGTTAAGCTTGGTGCCATGTTGCTTGGCATCAATCCGGATGTAGTGCGGATTGGCGGTTATACATGGGGTTCAGAGGTAGAAGTCTTCGCTTATGACGACGATATTGTTGCAGCTGGTCGAGGGCAGGAGGTCGCAAACCAACTTCTTGAAATGGCTACACAAGTCGCTACAAAATATCCTGGCAGATTGCAGCAGATTTATGTGGCGGTGACTTGTAAGGCGAATAATATGCATGAACCTGACGCGTGGGAGTCTCATCAATGTGAATGGTTCGTTGCCACTGGTCCGGGGGCGTGAAACAGCTTCTTTGCTGGGAGTAAGACCGCTAAAGAAATTGGCTCGATGGCAAGCTGTTGAGTAGGAAAGAAGCGATGCTAGCGAAATGTGCAGATTGCACTTGAGGGCGACTTCCACAATAACAAATTATTCTTTGACAAGCCTTTTAGACATATCCGTCAGTTCACGTATTTCGATTGCCAACTGGAGCTTTAGCCTCGGACTAGCGGCTTCCTCTATCAATTTGGTCAATAGAGCTTTGGGCCTTATTCCCCTTTTGGTTGCCTCTGCTATCAATCCTCCTCAAACACCTCCTCCGCCGCATCTTCCATTCCGCCCTCTTCGCCGATCTCTTCCAGCACCTTCCTGTGCATCTCCTTCTGCCTTTCCGCCTTATCCCAAGCCCCCGGAGCCGCCAGCCCGAAGGCCATGGGGCTGGGCGATGATGCTGCCTTTATGACCACCTCGATCTCACCGCTTGCCAGGCCCCGCAGCACCTCTTTGATGTTCTCTACCTCGAATCTGTCCTCGATAATCTCTCGAAAGCTCTCTCGCATAACAGCAAACTCGTCCAGCCTGCCGGCAAAGCCGATGAGCATGTCTGCGTCAAACTGCTGGTGCCGAGCGCTCTTCTTCCGTCCTTTGTAGCTTTTCAGGATCATGAAAGAACGGGTGGCATTGATACGAAAGACGCTCTTTAAAATGCTCGTGTTCTGAAGGGCCCGGTAGAGGAGAAGCTCGCAGTTCTCCTCCCGGATGGACCCTATGATTGCCGGCAGATTCACCTTACCGGATGCGGGAAGGGAGAGCACAAAGCCTGAGTCGGAGGTAGTGATGCAGATGTCGCTCATCCTCTGCCGGGAGAGAAGATAAGCCACCATCCGGGAGAATCCCTCGTTAAAGCGCAGGCCGTAGCCGGAGAGAATGTAGTAGATCCTGCGGCCGGTCTCACGGTCGAGGCTCTCCTGCACGACTATTCTCCAGTTGGTGGCAACCGCTTCTTCTCCCAGAAAGCCGATCTGCTGGCGGAAGATTTCGCAGATGGAGCGGGCGCTGTTCTCGTCGATGGGGTACTGCTGCTTCAGCCATCCCTTGATGGCAGGCCAGCCATCCTGATCCTCCTGCACCTCCAGTCCCTCTTGGCTCTTAATCATCCAGAGCATATCGTTCTTGTAGGACAGGATGCTCCTGGCCAGGTCAAAGGATAACGGCAGCCTCTCTGAGGACCAGGTTGGGATATTGGGCCTACCAGCGGCAGGGTCAACGTAGATCTTGCCGCCCCGCCGATAGCAAAAGGAATAGGCGCGTCCTCCAATGGAAAAGACATCCTCCCTCTCCAGCTTTTCCATGTATCTCTCATCCAGCTTTCCCACCCAGCGTCCCTCTCGGGTGAATACATCGCAGGTGAATTGATCCGGTATCATGCCCAAGTTGGTGTAGTAGATCATGCGTGAGCTGCCGCCCAGCTTTGCAATCGTCCTCGTCCGGGGATCGTAGCGGATCTTGGGGTAGATGTGCCTCTCCTGCATGCCTTTATGGGCTGCAGCGAGGTAGAGAACAGCGCTCATCAGCTCCTCTTCGGTGAGGCTGGTGTAGCAGTAGGACCTGTGCACCACGCGCAGCACTTCATCAAGCGTCCAATCTCTCTCTAACGTCATTCCCAACAGGTGCTGGCAGAGAGCGTCCAGCGCATTTCGGGGTATGTGGATTCTGTCCACAGCGCCCGCTTTTGCCCTCTCCAGCATCACGGCGCACTCTATCAGCTCCTCTCTGTCCAGGGCGATTATCCTGCCAAATACTACCTGATCCAGGCTGTGGCCTGCCCTGCCCATGCGCTGCAAGAGGGAGGAGACGGATTTGGGCGAGCCGATCTGCAAGACGAGATCGATGTAGGGCATGTCGATGCCAAGCTCTAGGGAGGAGGAGGAGCAAACTACCTTCAAGCTGCCCAGCTTGAGACGGCTCTCCGTGTCCAGCCTTCCTTCCCGGCCCATAGAGCCGTGATGGCAGGCGGAGTTCTCGGCGTTGTAAAACTGAGGAAAGCGCTGCAATAAGTTGCTCAGCACCCTCTCTGCTCCGTTCCTGCTGTTGGTGAAGATGAGGGTACTTCTGTGCTCCTGGATATGGCGATGGAGCAGCTCATAGAGCCGGTCGGAAAGCTCTTTTTGGTCGGTAAGGATGAGATCGGGAACCGGGCAGAGCAGGCGCAGGTCGAAGCGACGAGAGAAGCGGCTGTCCACCACCTGCACAGGTCGATAGTTTCCGGCGAGAAAGTCGGCAACTTCTTGTAGCGGCTCGACAGTGGCCGAGCAGCCGATACGAGTGAAGCTTCCTGATGCAGGATCGACTGGATCTATTGAATAGTGAAGTTCTCCTTCCCGGACTTTTCCGCTTTCTGGCTTCCCGTCATCAGGCCCGATCCGCTCATCGCTTTCCTGCATCTCTTTTTTCTGCATCTCTCTTTTCAGCTCTTCCAGCCGCTCCAGGCTGAGGGAGAGGTGCACGCCCCTCTTCGAGGCAGCTAGTGAGTGGATCTCGTCCACGATGACCCATCGCACGGTCTTCAGCTTCTCCCGAAAGCGCGGAGAGCTGAGAAGGATGGCCAGTGACTCAGGGGTGGTGTTGAGGATGTGCGGAGTCCTTTTCAGCATGCGGGCCTTTTCTTGGGCAGAGACATCCCCGTGCCGGATGGCGTGCCTGATCTCTTGCACCTTTATCCCTCGTTGCTCGGCCAGGGTCTGCATCTCCTGCAATGGCCGCTCCAGGTTTTTGTGAATATCATTGGCCAAAGATTTGAGGGGAGAGATGTAGAGGCAATAGACGCTGTTTTCCAGCACGCCCTTTTTTGCAAGCACAAAGAGATGGTTGATGATGGAGATGAAGGCGGAGAGGGTTTTGCCCGAGCCGGTGGGCGAGCAGATGAGCACGTTCTTGCCCTGGCCGATGAGGGGCACGGCCTGGCGCTGGGGCGGGGTGAAGAGGCCTTCG
>DATLBD010000188.1:0-2431 GCA_035527135.1 Methanothrix sp.
GCTGAGCCGAGGAGCTCATCTCTGTTTTTGTCCCAGAGCTCTTTGATCTGGGGGATGATCTCCATCATTCCCGCTTGGCCGAAGCGGCCGGTCTTTGGAATGTAAGTGCCGGCGAAGAATGGTTTTTTCTCAGGCGTCATAATAATAGTAAGAGGCCATCCGCCTCTGCCGGTCATGGCCTGGGCTACGCTCATGTACATCTGGTCTATGTCCGGCCTCTCCTCCCGGTCCACCTTTATGCAGATGAAGGTCTGGTTCAAGAGCTGGGCTACCTCCGGGTCCTCGAAGGACTCGTGGGCCATGACATGGCACCAATGGCAGGTGGAGTACCCCACGGAAAGGAAGACAGGCTTGTCTTCCCTGGCAGCGGCTTGGAAGGCTTCTTCGCTCCAGGGATACCAGTGCACGGGGTTGTAGGCGTGCTGGAGGAGGTAGGGGCTTTTTTCGGAGAGGAGACGGTTTGATTGGGGGATGGACACAGATTCATCCTTAAAGGGGAGGAAGTCTTTTGTCATAGCAATCCTATATAGAATGGGATAAATATATGTAATTAACTTGACAGAAACAGCCAGCGGCAAAAGTGGCCAACTCGTAATCTGAATCAGTTTTTTCGATGCCCTTAGATATTTCATCGTTTTTGGATGGACCCTGGCTAGATGGATCCTGGTTAAACAGCTTCACGTATTCGCCATAGCCCTATTTTTCCAGATCCTCCACCGGAACAAAGCGCAAAGATGCGGAATTGTAGTCTTCCGCATCACTTAAAGCCAGCTCTACTCTTTATTAGACCAATTATTGAACACCGGGTCGGGAATTTATGAAACCAGAGAATGGCCTAAGACCTCATCGATGCTCTTAACCGGAGTTATTTTAACTGCATTAAGAATATATGAAGGAAGGCTTTGAGCATCTCTCAAATTATCCTCCGGCAGAAGCACTTCTTTGATACCAGCATCATATGCAGCCCTCACCTTTTCTTGGATGCCCCCCACAGGGAGGACCTTGCCCATGATTGTAATCTCTCCTGTCATTGCTAGGTCATTTCTTATGGGAATTCCTTTTAATGCGGAAACTATACCAGTTACTAGCGTGACTCCAGCAGAAGGTCCTTCTTTAGGAATGCCCATAAACGTTGCCAGCACCGCGACATCAAAACTGCTGCGCCACTCCTCAGTTATCCCGAGCTCCTGATGTTTGGCTTTTATGTACTGGGCACCAGCTTCGATGCTCTCCCTCATTACCCGCTGAATAGAACCAAGGGGAACGATGCGGCCTGTGCCCTTCGTTGCCTGCATCTCAAAGAGCAGTATGCATCCATGGTCGCCTGCAACTGCCAGGCCGATGACTTCCCCCACTGAGGGTTGTAGCGGCAGAGCAACCTTCTGAATTCTATTGGCGTCCGGAAGCTCGGGTGTGACCACTTTGCCTGTAGAAAGGATCTTCGTCCCTAAACTAATGCGCTCGTATTCTCCCCCGGCAATCAGGTGGAGCTGCTCGCGCACCCGTTGACGAAGCTCGCATGCGATGGTGAGAAGCTCTTCCAGTTCTTCATCAGTCACTTTGCCATCTGGATAAATGAGCTTCATAAGTCCGGATGCCAGCTTCATTACTGCACGCTGATCCCGGCCAGAGACTCCTCGAACGGTTCCTTCAGTATCTATCAGCTCAAAGCGAGACCTCACAGCGTTCATAGGATCAGTTCGCCTGAGTTCGTGCATGATCTCGCAGAAGTAGTCAGTGATAAAACCATAGTCTTTGGCATAGTTTTCCGGTGTCAACTTGGGGATCTCCCAGCCAGGCAAATAACCATGAATCCTATCCAGGAAGGCAGTGACCTGAAGAAAGTCTGGGAGTGGCTCGAAGAGATGATAGTACTTCTCATGAGGAAGATTGCCCTGGACATCTAGATTCCCAACGAACACCAGGCTGCCGAAGGCCAGTATCTCCTTCTTTCCGCGGCTGAACTTGGCGTCTTGCATGTAGGCCTGCATAATGCTTACGAAGGACTTAGTATCGGTGAAGTCCGTATTGGCTATCTCGTCAAAGACTACGCAATCCCTTGTCCCTACAACCCCTATCTTACCGGTGTTAAGGTTGATAAAGAGCTGGGAAGGAGTAGCCTTGCCACCAGATAGAACATGGGCGTAATAAGAGATGTTCCTGTAAAGATAGGTCTTTCCGGTTTCACGTGGCCCCAACAAGGGGCCTCAAAGGTTGCTATGTGTATTTTATGGACAAGGACACAGAACGGTTCGTGAAAAGCCGTATCGAGAATTAATTGGGGATATCTGATAAGGAAACGAGGAATTTCCAGACACCTTATATCCAATTTGATTGCTAAATGGAGTAAATAAGATTTTAATTTAGAGCTTTGAGAGCTCAGATGAAGGATAATAATTTTAGGGGCAGATGGCAATTCTATCAATATAAA
>DATLBD010000189.1:0-4693 GCA_035527135.1 Methanothrix sp.
AGACGTAGGGATGAGGGCTGCAAAGGTCTATGCCTTCGTAATGGCCTTGCTGCTACTGGGAGCCGGAATGAGGATCATCATTGATAAGTACTTCACGGCGATACCCTCCGAGATTCTCTATTGGGTGAACATGTTATCTGCAATCCTCGATAATGCGACACTAACTGCCGCCGAGATTGCCCCGAGCCTGTCTATGGCCCAGATCACCACGGCGTTGATGGCTCTTTTAATCGCCGGTGGCATGCTGATTCCAGGTAACATTCCCAATATCATCGCGGCGAACAAGCTTGGCATCACATCCAAGGAGTGGGCTCGCCTGGGCCTTCCTCTGGGCTTAAGCTTGCTGCTGGTCTACTTCGTGTGGATCTTCTACATACCCTTTGGCCCGCTAGCGGGCTAATTTTTTAAATTATTTTTATATTTAATTTTTAGTATATGACGCAGAAAAATGATCGATGAATAACTGTGATAAACCGCAATGGCTAAATCGTGGAAAAGCCAGTTGCCAATCTAAGGGAGATATTATCTAATGCTACCGCAGTATTTGTCCAAGCTGTATTCGTATGCTCTGGCGGCTATAGCGCTGGCTAAGCATTTAGTAGGAGCATTAGCCCATCACAGGGAATTATGGTTAGATAGCAATTTGGGCCCTGTATTGCAGAAATTTCCTCTAAATGTAGTACTCGCCACGATCATAGTCGTGCTGGGGCTATTAGCTATTTTCATCACCCCGATACTTCCTCTCTTAGTGCTTGGCGTGGTAGCATTCTTTCTATCCTTCGATCGCAAGGCAACGACAAGATTTGTGATGATGGGTGGGCTCTCGACAGGCTTTGGAGCATTAGCGACAGTTGGTCTGCCTTCCTCTCCAATAATGTCCATAAAGCTTTCGGGATCGTCATTTGCTACGACTTTCTCGAATCTAGACCCATACGTGATATTTGTCATAGCAGCGATTGGAATGCTTACTCTGGGGCTCAAAATAGAATTAACACCAGTCCAGAGGGACACCTTAACTACTTTAATCAACCTTCACCGTCAAGAGAGCCGGGCTGTCAAAGGCAAGGAGATCGGAGAGTTGATGGATCGCAACCCTGAAACAATAAGGATCCAAATGCGATCTCTTAAAGCCTTAAATCTTGTTGAGAGTGTCACTGGCCCCAAGGGTGGGTATACGGCCACTGCCATAGCATACGATGCATTGAGCATGGACAATAGTGGGGGCGGAGACGAAGTTATAGTGTGTGTAATTAGGAATGGTATTTTAGTCGAGGGCGCGAGCGCGACCGAAATTGCCTTCAACAATGTCACGCACTCCATCCGCCAGAGTTGTGTGTCTATTCACATATTCGGCAATATCAAGGACTTTCGCGTGGGGGATGAGGTCGAGGTTGGGCCCACTCCTGTTAGCAAGCTATACATTCGCGGCAAGGTTACGGAATTAGATAACACCACGAGCTGGGTTGTCCTGGATATCTCTGAAATGATCTCGATTCCCAGACTTCCCGTTAAGAAGGTTGCCCGGCGTGCAGTTCGTATCAGTCCTAATATATCTCTAAGGGAGGCCTCGAGAATACTGGTCATCAACGGGGCACAGGAGGCTTTAGTAGATGATAGCTCTCTTGGTCTTGTAAATATGGCAGATATAACCAGGGCTGTTGCAGAAGGCAAAACAGATCTGGAGGTGCGTGAAATCATGACTCCCGGCTTCCTCACCATCAACTCAGATGCGCCTATCTCCGAGGCAGTTAAGATGCTGGGAAAGACGGGTGCTAAGCAGCTCGTAGTTTTGGATCGCGGCGCTCTATGGGGAATTATTACGCCCAGGGATCTGATGGAATCTCTCACCTTTACCTAGATAACGTGCTATCATATTTTTTCGAAGGGCCATCGGCCTCACCTCAACCGCTCCAGTAGGTCTTTCGTCCTTGAGGTTAGAGCGGCTCGCATCCCATGATTTTCCTTGGATGCATAATCCTCTCCTTTGATCCTAAGGGCTAACGCCTCCAATGCGTTGATGACTTCTGATTCATCTATGCCCTTGATCCGGCATGCCTCGTGCAATATTTCGTTTGGATTTCTTTTTTTGGATGTGGCCAATATCAGCTCGTCCATGTGCCCTCTTGGCAACATCGTCGGTCTTGGGTCCTAATACTGCGCAGCTTCTTTCTGTGGTCGTTGGGGATTCGCGACTGTGATGAATACAATTATTGGGGACGAAAAACTTTAGCAAGGCGTTTCAGATGGGATTTTCATAGGTAATTGATTCAATTTTCGGAAATATTAATCATCTTTTTGGCGATGCTTCAAATTTATCTGCGGCCGTAGCTTAAGTTGGTTAGGTTCCTCTAACTATTGACTATGATGATTATTAGTAAATCTGATATATATGTCTGATAAATCGTTAACATTAATTAAAAAATCCGCATCAATTTTCGTTATATAATTTAATGTGCCTAAAGGCCGCGTTATATCCGAAATGGGGCACTAAATATGGTCTGAAGAATTAAGCTTTTTTTCAAATGATTAGTTAATCTTCTGCAATATCATAATGAATAACTATTTACAAACATCAATCTTTGGTCAACAAAAATGTTAAATATGGGTAAATGCGAGTTCGAGATTACTGAGAAGGAATTGAGAATAATCATCGTATTTGAGAGGTACTGAATCAATGTCAATTACGTACGTAGATATCGGGTTGTTTGCCATAGTCCTAGTTGTGCTGATAGGACCCTTTATGGTCCGGAAAATAGAGCACAATCTGGAGGCATTTCTATTCGTTATGGGTGTACTGGCTGTTACGATAGCTGGTTTTGAGAATAGGACCATTCTGGAGGCCATGGGCTACAACCATGAGCAGATCGCTGAAGTCGGCTGGAACATGAAGCTGATTATGGAAGCTGCCCTTGAGCCGGTTGTAAAAGGCATAGTGCCTGCAGTACTGGTTGCCGGGCTGCTCTTCCACTATGGCAGGGAAAAGGCCCAGAGCATCATGGCCTCTATTCTGGATAAGGTCTCATTAAGGGTCGTTGTTTTCCTGATGGTAGTCATCCTTGGGCTGGCAGCTAGTGTCATCACGGCCATAATCTCTGCCCTGCTCCTTGTAGAGATGGTAAATTGTATGCCCATCGACCGCCAGACGAAGATCAATGTGGTAATAATCGCCTGCTTCTCTATCGGCTTGGGAGCAGTACTCACCCCCGTGGGCGAGCCTCTGTCCACCATCGCCATTACCAAGCTGCAGGGAGTGCCCTATCATGCCGGATTCTTCTTCCTCTTCAACCAGCTTGCCATCTATATCATCCCCGGCGTCCTGGCCATGGGCGTGCTGGCTGCATTCTTAACGGGCAAAAAGAGCAAAGAGGCCTGTCTGGTCACCACAGGGGGGACTGAGAATCTGAGGGATGTGGTCATAAGGGGCGCCAAGGTTTACCTCTTCGTGGCTGCCCTGTTGCTCCTGGGTGGCGGTATGAAGATCGTGATAGATAAGTACCTTCTGACGGTGCCGTCCCAGATCCTCTACTGGGTAAATATGATTTCCGCCGTATTGGACAATGCCACCCTGACCGCGGCTGAACTCAGCCCGGCCATGGAGATAACGCAGATTCAGGCAGTTCTCATGGGACTTCTCATCTCTGGCGGCATGCTGATCCCCGGAAACATCCCCAACATCATCTCTGCCCAAAAGCTAAACATTAGCAGCAAAGAGTGGGCAAAACTTGGCATTCCCCTGGGACTAGTGGTTATGGCAGCGTACTATGTGTGGGTCTTCTACATACCTTTCCACATCCAGTTTTCCCTTTAGAGGTGATGCTTGCATCACTTCTAAGGGTAGTTGGGGCGGCGTTCTGAGTCAACTTCTGAGAGGAAACAGAAATATGAATTGCGGGTTAGAAGGTGAACGAAAATGTATGCAGGAATAGAAACCGCGAGCATCATAACCTCGATAGCAGCATTAGCTAGCTGGGGCTTATCTTTCGCGGGAGTCAACAGATATCTAAGGTCGCATTCAACCCACGATGACAATGGGTTTTACATGCTCTTCTCCATATTTGTGAGCATAGCAATAGCAATAGCAGTCGCAGCCGGAAGTAAGCTGTTGATTGTGCAGACTGCCTCGTTCGGCATGGGTCTGGTGACAACAGCGAACATCATTCTGGCCATAGCAGTAATGATTATCTGGGGAATATCCTTCCTGGTGGTAAACAGGCATTTGAAATCCCATTCCGCTCAAACTGACAACGGATTTTACATGCTCTTTTCGACTGCGGCAAGTCTGGTTGTGGCAATAGCGGCAGCCTCCGTCGGAAGCAGGCTCTTGATGGTGCAAACTGCCCCATCAGGCATGGGTTTGCTGACAACTGCCAACATCACGTTGGCTATAGCAGTTGCTGCAATATGGATTTTATCTTTCGTCGGCATAACCAGGCACTTGAAATCCCATTCAACTCAAACCGACAATGGGTTTTATGTTCTCCTTTCGGCTGCGGCAAGTCTGGCTGTGGCAATAGCGGCAGCCTCCGTCGGAAGCAGACTCTTGATGGTGCAGACTGCCCCATCAGGCATGGGTTTGCTGACAACTGCCAACATCACTTTGGCCGTAGCAGTTGTGGCTATCTGGATTTTATCTTTCATCGGCATAACCAGGCACTTGAAATCTCATTCCACTCAAACTGACAATGGGTTTTAT
>DATLBD010000190.1:0-9111 GCA_035527135.1 Methanothrix sp.
TTTCTTAGATTAGAAATAGAAAGACTTAGGACGGGAAGAAGTTGGTTTGAATCTAAGCGGGGAATCATTCGTCGGGCCATAAGCGAATATATAAAAAATCCAAATTATTCATTGTCTAGAGTTTCAACTGCGTAAGTCCTACTCTCAAAAAATCTGGAGAAATATTTATTAGAAAAGTATTCCCAATGACCTAAATCATCTAATTTTTTTACTAATCGCTTAAATTTTCATATAAATGTTTTCCGGACCAAATGATGCTAAAATCGTACATAAAAATTATGACCAAAAATTAAAGGCCACCGAAGGATGACAAAAAACATTCATGCTTTGATCCGGGATCATACCATAATCTATTTTGCTCTCCTCATTGCATCTCCTCCAATCCTGATAGTATACCGGTGATTTGATTGAAACCTTTAAGCGTTGAAGATCCCGAAATCGCAGCCGCGATCCAGTCTGAGCTGGAGCGGCAGCGAAATAACATAATTCTGATCGCCTCTGAGAACTTCACAAGTAGAGCGGTTTTGGAGGCTCAGGGCTGCGTCATGACCAACAAGTACGCAGAAGGCTACCCAGGCAAACGCTACTATCGCGGCACAGCCTGTGTGGATGTGGCAGAGAATCTGGCCCGCGAGCGCTGCAAGAAGCTCTTTGCCGGCGCAGAGCATGTCAATGTGCAGCCGGTCAGCGGCACCCAGGCCAATATGGCGGCCTACTTTGCTGTGCTTAAGCACGGCGACACCATCATGGGCATGAACCTGGCCCACGGCGGTCACCTCTCTCACGGCAGTCCGGTCAACTTCTCGGGCAAGATGTACAAGATAGTGCCCTACAGCGTATCCAAAGAGACGGAGATGCTCGACTACTCGGAGATGGCGGACATCGCCAGAAAGAACAAGCCAGATCTCATAGTGGTGGGCGCCTCCAGCTATCCCAGAACCATCGACTTCAAGGTCGTCCGCGAGATTGCCGACGAGGTTGGAGCAAAGGTCATGGCCGATATCGCTCACATCGCGGGCATGTGTGCCGTGGGCGCGCATCCCTCACCTGTACCCTACTCGGATATCATTACTACTACCACCCATAAGACCCTGCGCGGACCGAGGGGCGCTCTGATCATTTGTAAAGAAGAGCTTGCCTCAGCCATCGATCGCTCTGTTTTCCCGGGCACCCAGGGCGGGCCTTTCATGCATGCCATAGCCGCAAAAGCAGTGGCCTTCAAGGAGGCACTTGCACCCGAGTTCAAGGAGTACCAGTTCCAGGTGGTCAAGAACGCCCGCGTCCTGGCGGACAGGCTCTTGGAAAACAAGTTTGATCTGGTTTCAGGTGGTACGGACAACCACCTCATGATGGTCAAGCTGATCAAAGAAGGCATCACCGGCAAGGTTGCTGACGAAACCCTGGAGCGGGCGGGAATAACCCTCAATAAGAACATGATACCCTTCGATCCGGCCACGCCCTTTGTCACCAGCGGCATTCGCATCGGCACTCCGGCCATGACCACCAGGGGCATGAAAGAGAAAGAGATGGTGCAGATCGCCGACATGATTACCACTGTGATTCGCGATATCAAGAATGAGGAGACGATCGCAGATGTTCGCAGGCAGGCCAGAGAGCTGTGCGGACAGTTCCCGCTCTACCCGGATCTGGCCTGATCGAACAGAATTCATTGAGTGACGAAAAGATTCAATGACTGAAATGAACAATTGATCGATGCGAATCATTTGACCTGACAATGATAATTGATGGAAAAGCTCTGGCGGCTGAGGTCGAGGCCGAGACAGCCCAGAGGGTAAAAAAGCTGGCCGAGAGGGCAATAGTGCCGGGCCTGGCCACGGTGCTGGTGGGTGAGAATCCCGCTTCGCAGATGTACATCAGGCTCAAGCATTCTGCCTGCACTCGCGTCGGCATTCGATCCGAGAACGTGGTGCTTCCTGAGAATAGCTCGGAGGAAGAGCTAATAGCCAAAATCCAGGAGCTGAACGGCCGCCCGGATATAAACGGCATTCTCCTGCAACTGCCTCTGCCCAGAGGGCTCAGCCCGCAGAGGGCCATGATGAGCATTTTGCCGGAGAAGGATGTGGACGGGTTTCATCCCGTGAATATGGGCGCTCTTCTCCTGGGCGCAGAACGTCTGGTGCCCTGCACCCCGCGGGGCATCATCTACGCCCTGGAGAAAATGGGCGAGAAGCTGGAAGGGGCGGAGGCCGTGATTGTGGGCCACAGCAACGTGGTGGGAAAGCCTCTGGCTGCCATGCTGCTCAGCCGCAATGCTACGGTGCAGGTCTGCCACGTCTTCACCAGGGATCTGGCCAAGCACACCAGAGATGCTGAGATATTGATAGTAGCAGCCGGAGTTCCGGCCCTCATTAAAAAAGAGATGGTAAAACCGGGTGCCATTGTCTTCGATGTAGGCATAAACCGGGTAGGTGATAAGACGGTGGGCGACGTGGACTTTGATGCGGTAAAGGACATTGCCTCGGCCATAACTCCTGTTCCGGGCGGAGTTGGGCCGCTCACGGTGGCCATGCTGCTCTCCCAGACGGTATCCGCGGCAGAGGGCCAGGCCGATCAGAAATAAGCTGCAAATTAAAAAAAAGAAGATGGTTTGATATGTCCCTGGTCATTGCACTGGCAGTCAGTCGGGTGGCAGTAATTGGAGCCGACCGGCGGGCCATCGCTTTTTTTGGCCCTTGCCCTGAACTGGAAGAGGAGCTCTACTCCGGAAAGATCGAAAATGACACGGTGCTAGTGGCCAGAGCAAAAGAGCTGGGCGTCTCTTTGCAGATCTCTGACGGCCGAGAGAAGGTCTGGAGGCGGGGGGATCTGCTGGTGGGAGAGGTCACTGAGATCTCGGCCAAGCTCTCCCGACGCAGGAGGATCTACATTGCTCCCGGTGCCAGTCTGCAGGTGGACATCACGACCAGCGACTCCGCGGTTGCAGCTGCAGTCGCAGATGCTGATGCAAATGCAGTCAGATGCAGCTGCGAAGAAGCATGCAACGAAGAGGCAAGCGGCGAGGCGAGGATCAGAGCCTGGGGTGGTGTTGGGTGCATAGTCTTTGGCAATCGCTTCACCCAGAAGCTGGCCTACGAAGAGGTGAGCCGGGCGGGGGGAAGGGTAAACGAGGCCCTCATCAGGAGCATCCTGGAAAAGGCAGGGGAGAAGACGGCATCGGTGAGCCGAGAGCACACAGTTTTGCAGAGCATTGCCAAAAGAGCTGATGCCAGGGCAGCCCTCCTGCAAGCTTTAGAAGAGGACTGCAAAGAGAATGGCTGGAGGCTATGCGCTCCGCAGTGATTTTGGCCGGCGGAAACAGCCGTCGTCTGGGCGCGGAAAAGTCGCTACTGGAGTTTGAGGAAAGGCCGCTCATCTGCTGGACGGCGGAGAAGCTCTCCTGGGCAGCGGATGAAATAGTAGTAGTGGCTCGGGATGAGGCTCATGCCAGGCGCCTGGAGGAGATAATAGCCGGATCTGCTCCTGAGCTGAAGATCGAGCAGAAGATCATCTTCACCTGGGATAGCGTGGCTGGATATGGGCCGGTGGCGGGCCTATGTGCCGGGATGAAGCGAGCGCACGGGATCTTTGCCTTCGCCACGGGGTGCGACCTGCCTTTTTTAAATCCACAGGTTGTCGAGAGGCTCTTCGACCTGGCCGACGAAAGAGGGGGCTATGAGGCGGCGGTTCCCGTGCAACCTAATGGATTTTTCGAGCCGCTTCATTCCGTTTACCACCGGGAGAAGATGCTACTCGCCTGCGAGGAGGCTATAAAAAAAGCTGAACGCAGAATCCATGCGCCTTTGCAAAAGCTTGTCGTCAACCGGGTCTCTGTGGAGCTGCTGCTGCCACTAGATCATGATCTTCTCACATTCTTCAATTTGAATACCGGAGAGGATCTGGAAAGGGCGAAAGCGCTCTGGCCGGGTCACAGGACGAAGCAGAGCAGGACTTAAGGGCAAGGGCTAGGGCCCGAAGGTGAATGTGATCATGTAATCAGGCGGTCCTATCTCTATCCGTCTCTATCCATCCCTATGCATCACTAGAAGTATTGCTTGAGTACCTGATAGATTATGTAGACGATTACTACAAAGAGCACAATGCGCATCATCCACCAGAAGGTGCTCCAAAGAAGCACTGCC
Organism: Methanothrix sp.; assembly: GCA_035527135.1. Lineage (GTDB taxonomy): Archaea > Halobacteriota > Methanosarcinia > Methanotrichales > Methanotrichaceae > Methanothrix. The sequence goes on from DATLBD010000190.1 coordinate 4,140, forward strand.
GCCAAAACAGCCAGCAGTATCAACACCAGGTTCTTCTCGCGGCTCATGGCACGACGCGGCAGGCTAAAATTCCGCCTATGCATACCTGACCATCAACACCGGTAGTATTAAATGTTTTTCCTATCCATCAGCCAGGGACCCAGTTCTTTTGGAACCAAAAGCATTATACATCCCCATTCCTCTGTGAGGATTGGTGAATTTCCTTTGGATAAGCTTGAGCTGGTGATGAGAAACACAGAAGAGATAGTGACGGTTGACGAACTCAAGGGCCTTTTGGAGCTGCCCCGGCGGCCTCGGGCCTACGTAGGCTACGAGACGAGCGGCAAGGTGCATCTGGGCCACATGCTCACGGCCAACAAGCTCCTGGACCTGCAGAAGGCGGGCTTTGACGTGGTCGTTCTTTTGGCCGATCTGCATGCTTTCCTCAACGAGAAGGGCACCCTTGAAGAGGTGCGAAAGACCGCCGACTACAACCGGGACTGCTTCATGGCCCTGGGCCTGGACCCGGAGAGGACGGAGTTTGTCTACGGAACGGACTATCAGCTCAAGCCGGAATACATGCTCAAGATTCTGCAGATAGCCAGGAATACCACACTCAACCGCGCCCGCCGCAGCATGGACGAGGTCTCTCGCAATGCGGAAAACCCCATGGTCTCACAGATGATCTATCCCCTCATGCAGGCCATCGATATCGCCGATCTGAAGATCGACATGGCGGTAGGCGGCATCGATCAGCGCAAGATTCACATGCTGGCTCGTGAGGAGCTGCCCCGCCTGGGCCTGCCTGCTCCCGTATGCATGCACACGCCACTCATCCCCGGCCTGAACGGGGAGAAGATGTCCTCCTCCAAGGGAAACAACATCGCTGTGGATGAGCCGGCTGCAGATATCGAAAAGAAGATCAAGAGCGCCTTTTGCCCGGCCAAGGTAGTGGAGAACAACCCAGTGCTGGCCATATGCAAGTATCACGTCTTCCCCAGGATTGAGGAAGGGATGACTATCAAGAGGCCGGAGAAGTTCGGCGGGGATGTGCACTACGAGAATTACGAGAAGCTGGAGGCTGACTTCGTGAGCGGGGCCATGCACCCCATGGATCTCAAGAAAGCCTGCGCGGATAGCATGAACGAGATACTGGCGCCGGTGAGGGAGAAGATGGGGTGAAAAGCCCACATCATTCTTATCACTCTCATTTTCATTAAATTATAAAAATCGATCAGGATTGCTCTAGTCCATCAATTTTGATTGTTTTGAGATACATTTTTAATGAACATTGCATAAATGCTAATCCCATGACGCCTGAAGAGGCAGCACGCCAGAAGATTGATGAACTTCTGACGCAGGCAGGATGGCAGATCCAGGACTTCAATGATCTGGACCTCGGAGCAGCTCTGGGCGTCGTGATCCGTGAATTTCCTCTCGAATCAGGCTTTGCGGATTATCTTCTCTTTATCGATCGTGAGGCAGTGGGAGCAATTGAGGCAAAACCCGAAGGCAGTACTTTGAGTGGCGTGGAGGAGCAGACAGGAGGCTACCTTTCCGGGCTTCCTGAAGAAATTCCACACATACATAACCCGCTTCCCTTTGGTTACGAAAGCACCGGCACTGAGACCTTTTTTGTGGATCTGAGAGACCCAAATCCACGCTCCCGCCGGGTGTTTGCCTTTCACAAACCACAGACCCTAAAGAGCTGGCAGAATCAGGGAGAAACACTGAGAGCGAGGCTCAAGGAGCTGCCCGCTCTGGCGGCAGGAAACCTGAGAGATTGCCAGTCAGAGGCCATAACCAATCTGGAGCAGTCCTTTGCACAGGCCAAGCCAAGAGCCCTCATCCAGATGGCAACCGGAAGCGGTAAGACCTTTGCTGCAGTGAGCTTCATCTACCGGCTGATAAAATTTGGCAATGCCCGGCGGGTGCTTTTCCTGGTGGACAGAAGAACACTTGGTGAGCAGGCACTGACAGAGTTCAAACAGTATGTCACTCCGGACGACGGCCGAAAGTTCACCGAGCTTTACAATGTGCAGCATCTTACCTCCAACACCCTGGACCCGGTGAGCCGGGTTTGCATTACTACTATCCAGAGGCTTTACTCCATGCTCAAGGGCGATGAAGAGCTGGATACTGAGATCGAGGAGCAATCGCTCTTCGATGTAACACCCATAGAAGGGCATCAGCTGGATGTCACTTATAATCCAGAGATCCCTGTGGAGACCTTTGATTTTGTGATTACCGATGAGTGTCACCGATCCATCTACAACCTCTGGCGGCAGGTGCTGGAGTACTTCGACGCCTTCCTGGTAGGGATGACAGCAACGCCATCCAAACAAACCCTTGGCTTCTTCAACCAGAATCTTGTGATGGAGTACAACCACGAAAGAGCGGTGGCCGACGGGGTCAACGTAGGCTACGAGGTTTACCGGATCAAGACTGAGATCTCCGAGCGAGGCAGCAAGGTCGAGGCAGGATACTACATCGACATCCGGGACAAGCTGACAAGAGAGAAACGCTGGGATATGCTCGACGAGGACCTGGAGTACTCGCCCCGGCAACTTGACAGAAATGTGGTGGCTACCGACCAGATCAGAACGGTCATCAGGACCTTCAAAGAGAAGCTGCCTGAGATCTTTCCGGAAAGAGTCGTTGTTCCCAAGACGCTCATTTTTGCCAAGGACGATTCTCATGCCGAAGATATCGTCAGGATCGTGCGAGAGGAATTCAACAAAGGGAATGATTTCTGCAAGAAGATCACCTACAGAACTCAAGAGAAAGCCAGCACGCTGATTTCCAATTTTCGAAACTCTCCCAATCCGAGGATTGCGGTAACTGTTGACATGATCTCCACAGGCACAGACATCAAGCCCCTGGAGTGCCTGATCTTCATGAGGGATGTTAAGTCCCAGGTCTACTTCGAGCAGATGAAGGGACGGGGAACGAGGACGATATCGCCAACTGATATGGAATCCGTAACGCCTGGAGCTCGCTATAAAACCCATTTTGTGATCGTGGATGCAGTTGGTGTGTGCGAACGGGACAAGACAGATACCAGGCCGCTAGAGCGAAAGAAGAACGTGTCCTTTGAGAAGCTGTTGAAGTCGGTGGCCCTGGGTGTCCGGAGTGAGAAGACTCTCACAACGCTGGCGGGAAGGCTGGCCAGGCTGGATCGGGAGCTTTCCGAGAAGGATCGCTCTGAGTTGAAGAAGGTGGCAGGGGACCGGCCGATGAAGCAGATCATGAACGACCTTCTGGATGCAGTCGATCCAGACAAGCACCAGGCGAAGGCCAAGCAGATCTTTGAAACGGAGAAGCCAAGCATTGAGCAGGTAAAGTTGGCTGCCAAAGAGCTGGCCAAGGCAGCGTGTCTACCTTTTGACAATCCCAAATTCAGGAATGCGCTGATCGATATCAAGAAGAGAAATGAGCAGATAATCGACGAGCTGAGCAAAGACGTGGTGCTTTTTGCGGGCGGCGACGCCGGAGCGACGGAAAGGGCCCACAAAATCACGGATAGCTTCCGGAACTTCATCGAGGAGAACAAAGACGAGCTGACCGCGCTGCAGATCATCTACGGCAAGCCTTATGGAAAGCGGCATTTCACTTATGAAGAGATCAAGCAACTGGCACAGGCCATCGAAAAGCCGCCCTACAACCTCACATCTGACCTGGTCTGGCGGGCATACGAGTATCTGGAGAAGGCAAAGGTCAAAGGCGCAGGACCGCAAAAGCTGCTTACTAATATCATCTCTCTGGTGCGCTTTGCCCTGGGAGAGAGCCTGATCCTTCAGCCTTTCACGGAGACGGTAGACGAGCGCTTCGCAGCCTGGCTGGCGGAGCAGGAGCGAACAGGGCAGAAGTTCACGCCGGAGCAGGTGGAGTGGCTGGAGATGCTCAAAGAGCACATAGCCACCAGTCTGCGAATTGAGATGGGCGACCTGGAGCTGGCGCCTTTCTACGAGAGAGGCGGGCCGGTGAAGGCTTACAGGCTCTTTGGTCCGGGTCTTAGCGGGATGTTGGAGGAGCTGAATGAGGCGCTGGCGGGATGAGCGTTGGAAGAATAAGATAAGAATGACAAAAAAAGAGACTGACATGAAAGCGCTTGAGAAAGGGTGAAATGCAATGAATTCATTGTTTTTTGGAGGGGAAAAACATGAGCGACCAGATGAAGCCTGTTCTTGAGAAGATAATAGATATCCTGCGCAGAAATGATGTAAAAAAAGCATCTTTTTTCGGTTCTATCGTGAGAGGTGAGATGACCGAGGAGAGCGATGTGGATCTATTGGTCGAATTTGAAGGCAAAAAGAGCCTTCTGGATCTTGCCCATTTGAAGAATGAGCTAGAGGATGCGATAAGCAGGCGAGTGGATGTTCTAACGTACAAATCGCTGCACCCCCGTCTAAAAGAAAGAATTCTGGCCGAGCAAGTACCGATAATATGAAGAAAGATCCTGCGGTTTTCTTGGGGCACATCCTGGACAGCATCGAGCTTATCGAGAACTATTCCAAGGGTAAAACCGAGTTGGATTTGATAGCATCGGTTGGCTTACAGGATCAAATCATCAGAAGGATCGAGATAATCGGGGAAGCGGTGAAAAATCTGCCAGATAATCTGAGAAAGGATCATCCAGAGGTTCCCTGGAGAGACATGGCAGGAATGAGGGATATCGTGGTCCATCAGTATTTTGGGGTAGATCTTGAGTTCGTCTGGCAGGCGACAACAAAGGATTTTCCGGAGCTGAAGGCAAAGATCCAGAAGATACAGGAAGATCTCAGTAGTGAGGCCGAGTGAACGAACAAGAGCTGCAGCAAATTCTTGAAGAAGGCGAAGGCCAGAAGATAGAGTTCAAAGAGTCCCTGGCCAACCTTGACAAAGAGCTGGTAGCTCTTGCAAACGCCTCCGGCGGCAGGATATTTGTTGGCATCACCGACTGCAGGAAGATCAATGGAGCAAAGATCTCCAACCGACTCAAGTCTCAGGTCCA
>DATLBD010000191.1:0-8669 GCA_035527135.1 Methanothrix sp.
AACCTCCGGTTGTGTGGTGCATTTCGATGAATCTTGAAGAGATGTCTGACATATTGAAGTCCTCCTTAGGAATTCGCGACAATATCGTGGGTGTGAGGCTGTTCCGGAGCGAAGAGGAAATTCCCAAAGATCTCGACTCCGTGGAGAGGCCCTTCCATTACTGCTCCATGATCCAGGGAGCGAGGCTTGAGGGAAAAAGCTTCCTGGCTCGAGCCGACTATCACAAATGCAAGGGCGGAGCTGCCGGCCTTGGTTTAATGCAGTGCCCGGAGAATATTTCCAACGGATCTTTGTATTTCAACAAGCTACATAAGTGCGAGACTCCGGATGTGGGCATCAACATCGCCATGAATATGCCGCGCCTTCTTCCCGGCAGCACGGTTGCCACCTACGTGGCCCCACTGGACAAGATGGTGATGAACCCCGATGTGGTGATATTCATAGGAAATTCGCTTAACGCCCGGCGAATTGTGCAGGCGGTCAGGTACAATGAAGGTGGAAGGTCTACATTCACTACTGCCGGAATTCAGTCTCTCTGTGTGGACTCCACGGCTTCGCCCTACCTGAAAGGAGAGGTGAACGTCTCCCTGGGCTGCGACGGGTCAGCGAGAAACTCCGGCCTGGAGGATGAGGCTGTCGTGGTAGGCATTCCCTTCGCGATGATGGAGGACATCTGCACCGTCCTCAAGACGCACTACGAGGGCTGGGACAAGTTTATGCGGAGCTGAGGTGCAAATACCAGTAATCTTTCATTTTTTATTATATTTTCCTGTTCATTGTTATCGGCTGGGTTTTTGGCAGCGATTATTGGAAAATTGAAGTGCCATGAAAATAATTATAACATAACAAGATTATATCTATTTTAGGCGATTATCATGTTTGAACGGATATTAATTGCGACCGATGGTTCCAAGCACAGCGAGAGAGCTGCAGAGGCGGGAATCGAGATGGCAAAGCTCTACGGTTCAGCCATCACAGCCCTTTTTGTTGTGGACATCGGCAAGGAGTATGCCCCCCTGGGGGATCTGATCTCAAAGGTTGCCGACGACCTGATCGCGGGCATAAGAAGCAACCTACAAAATCAGGGCGAGCAGGCTACCAAGAGAGTAGAAGAAATGGCCGAGATGGCCGGTATTGCTGTGACTAAAAAGATCACGGAAGGCTACCCCACCGAGGACATTATCCGAATTTCGGAAGAAGACGATATGCAGCTCATCGTCATGGGCGGAATCGGTGCCACGGGCCTGGACAGGTTCCTCCTGGGCAGCGTGGCCGATAAGGTGGTCAGAAGCTCCAAAATTCCCGTTCTGGTAGTGAGAAGAGAGTAAGAAGGGAGTAAGCTTGAGCCAATTGATCGGGAAAATGCTCATCTATTCTTGGCTAAGATCTCCAGGCCGAACGCTTGCATGGGCCCACTTGAGAAGCACTCCTTCGTCCAGCCGCTGCACAGAGCTTAGTGTCAGCTTAGGAAAATGCTCTTTAAATCCCTGTCCATCCACGAGGGTGGGTGTATTCTCTCCGCCGATGAGCATCGCCCCCACGTAAACATAAAGCTCATCCACCAAGCCGAGCTTGAGAAGCGACCAGTTGAGCGTAGCTCCGCCCTCCACCATAATGCGCCTGATTCCCCTTTCAAAAAGCCGGGAAAACAACTCCTGCAGATCGACCTGCTCTCTCCCGCATACTATTATCTCACACTTTGAGGAGAGCTTTTCCAGCCGGTCTTGTGGCGCCGAGCTGGTGACGGCCACGAGGCACCTTTGTCCCAGAACCTTGGCAGAGGGGGGCATTCTTGCCCGGCTGTCGGCGATGATGCGAAGCGGATCTTCCGGCTGCCCGTTCTCTCGTCTTGTTTCGCGCAGCTGTCCCGACTTCACCCTCAGGCTGGGATCGTCTGCCAGCACCGTTCCCACGCCAACCATGATCGCGTCGCTCTCCGCCCGTAGAACATCAACCCTGGCCAAATCCTCCTTGCCGGAGATTCTCACCTGCCTGTGCAGAGTGGAACTGATCTTGCCGTCCGCGCTCATGGCGCTATTGATGAATACGAAGGGCCGGGTCATCTTATGCACCTTTTTTCCTCTTATTTTCCTCTTTTTTATAGGTTTCATAGAGAAGCTAAATAGCTTGCCTGCCCATGTCTTTAGGATGCCTCAAGCACGAGAGATCTTGCTGCAAGGAACCATAATCTATGGAGATGATTTCCAGCCCAGGAGCGGCTACATCAGCATCCGGGATGGAATCATTCGGGAGTTTGGCTGTGAGCATGTAGAAGCTGACTATGAGGGCATTGTCTGCCCGCGATTCGTAAACGCACACGTCCATGTGGGCGACTCTGCCTTCAAGGACCCGTCCTTTCTGCCGCTCTCTGAGCTGGTCGGACCGAATGGGTTGAAGGCAAGAATGCTGGCCCAAATGCCACGGGAGGTTCTCGTAGAGGGCATGAGAAGAAGCCTGCAGCAGATGGCGGCCAATGGCACGTTTGCTTTTGCCGATTTTCGGGAAGGGGGAGCTGAGGGCGCACGCATGCTGGAAGAGGCTGGCCGCGGCCTACCCCTTCTTGCAAGGATCCTGGGTCGGCCCTGCCCAGGCCAGATAGATATCCCAGAGAGCTGCTGGGGTCTAGGGATAAGCAGCACTCGAGACCATGATTCTGACCTCCTTAAAGCGGCAGTTGCTGCGGCCCGCAAGGCTGGTCAAGCGATGGCCGTTCACGCTGGAGAGGCGGCAAGAGACGATATCGGCGATGCTCTTGCCCTTCAGCCGGATTTCCTGGTGCACATGAATCAGGCAGCCGATTCGGATCTGAAAGATGTGGCAAGCTCCTCCCTTTCGGTAGTGATCTGCCCCAGATCCAATCTAATGACCGGCGTGGGTCTGCCCAATGTGAAAAAGATGGTGCAGCTTGGCATTCCAATTGCAGTTGGAACAGATAACGTTATGTTGAACTCGCCAGACATCTTTGAAGAGATGCATTTTATCAGTAAGGCTCTGCTGCATGACGATAGACAGGTATTTAAGATGTGCACGCTAAATGGTGCTAAAATCTTAGGGCTCGATCAGAGGCTGGGGTCCATTCAGGAAGGAAAAGAGGCAAGAGTGATCGTTATAGACAAAAAATCGAATAACATGTGGGGGTCGATGAGCCCTCTTTCCAGCATTGTGCGAAGGGCCGGGCCTTCTGACATAATAGTTATCCTTTAGAGGTTAATCATGTTTGAGAAGATTCTAGTTGCAACCGACGGATCAGAGCACGGATATAGAGCGGCCAAGGCGGCCTTGGAGCTGGGAAAGATATCGGGTGGAAAGGTTACCGCCATCTATGTGGCCGACACCAACAGAACGAGCCATCTGCCGGATGATATGCTATTGTTTAGCATTCGAGAGCTTCTCCTCAAAGAAGGACAAGAGGCATTGAAACAGGTAGAAACGCTGGCCAAGGATCTGGGCGTTGCCTTTGAGAGCGTTGTGACTGAGGGAAATCCTGGCAGCGAGATCATCAGCTATGCGCAGTCATCAGGCATGGACATCATCATCCTGGGTGCTGTGGGGCGCACTGGTCTTGATAAGTTCCTGCTGGGCAGTGTGGCTGAGAAGGTAGTCAGAAATTCCAGGATTCCTGTCTTGACAATTCCGAGGGGAGGGACTTGAGCATTCTCGTCAGGGACTTAATGGTCAGGAATGCGGCCTATGTCTCCATACCAGGCAGCAGAGACGATGTCTTGAAGACTCTGCAGGACCGGAAGGTCTCCGGCGTTCCCGTGATCAAAAAGGGCGAGGTCGTGGGCATGATAACCAGGACCGACCTGCTCAGTAATCGGGAAGAGGACCAGACGGCTCTGCTCATGACTCGTGATCCGGTGGTTATAACCCCTGACAAGAGCATAGTTGAGGCCTCAAGGCTGCTGATCAAGCACGATATAAGGCGGCTTCCCGTAGTGGAAAACAAAACGCTGGTGGGAATCATCACCGTTGCCGATATCGTCCGCGTGGCAGCGGACCTGGGCATAAAAGAGAGCATTGAGTCCTATCTAGAGAAGGAGACTGCAGTTCTCTGGAGCGAGATGCCGCTACCTGTGGCCGGATCAATTATGGAGTTTGCCGTCGTGCAGGCATGCCCAGTCATCGATAGTAGCCTCAAGCTGGTGGGCATGATCTCCGATCGCGATCTCATCAAGGCCAGTGTCATCGAGGACTTCGTAGAGAAGACGGATATGTCCGCCGATGACGGAGAAGACACCTGGATGTGGGACCGGGTTATGCAGACCATCAGCAAGTATTACACAGTCTCACGGATCAAGCTGAAAGACATTCTTGTTCGTGAGGCCATGGTCCCTCCCATCACGGCCCTTAAAAAGGAAGATGTGAGCAAATGCGCGGCTATAATGCACAAGAATAGAATCGACCAGATGCCTGTGGTCACACCCAGCGGAAAGCTGATGGGGATGCTCAAGGATAAGGATATATTGATCGCTCTGGTCGATTATAGCCAAAGAGCGGCAGTGTGACAAGGCCCTTTTAGCTCAGTTGATGACGGCGGCGCACCCTGCTGCATGGCCTAGGGGTGATTTCTGCCGTCGCATTAGTGATTCTTTGACAAATCGCCCGATGTTATTATCAAGGGCTTTTGAGAACCGAATAAAAATTTTTTAGGGCTATAAAGGATTTTTTAGATTCGAATACTATTGATCGTTTTCCGTTTGCCTCCAGCAAAACCCCACCTTCCAAAAGGCAAATAAACTTGTACCTTATCCCATACCACTAATGTCCCGTTTTCTCGTGGTCCTCGGCACCACCTCCCACTCCGGCAAGAGCACTCTTGTCGCCGCCCTCTGTCGCCTTCTCTCCGATCGCGGATTTAAGGTGGCACCCTTCAAATCCCAGAACATGAGCCTCAACTCCTGGGTTACCCAGAACGGCTCTGAGATCGGAATAGCCCAGGCGGTGCAGGCCTGGGCGGCCCGGGCTGAGCCAACGGAGTTTATGAATCCTATCCTCCTCAAGCCCAAGGGCGATCGAACTTCTCAGGTCATAGTCCTGGGCAAGCCTATGGCCGACAAATCGGCAGAGGAGTACTATCGAGAGATAGATGGGCTCAAGGGAGTGGTGGACCGATCCGTGCAGGAGCTGGAGAAGGACTACGATTACATAGTAGTAGAAGGCGCGGGCGGGGCGGCGGAGATCAATCTCTTCGATCGAGATCTTGCTAATATCTACGTTGCCCGTCACCTACAGGCCCCTATAATCTTGGTCGGAGATATCGAGCGAGGCGGCGTCTTCGCCAGCCTTTTCGGCACGATGCAGCTATTGCCTGAGGACATCAGGCCGCTGGTCAAGGGCCTAGTTATCAACAAATTCCGGGGCGATCCTGCTATTTTAGGGTCCGGTCTGAAGACGCTGGAGGAGCTCACCGGCGTTCCTGTGCTGGGCGTCATGCCCTATCTCGACCTGGACATACCCTCCGAGGACTCCGTTTCATTGGGCGACAAGAAGGCCCGCTCCGCCGCAGATGCGGTCGAGATCGCCGTGATCAGGCTGCCTCGCATCAGCAACTTCACTGATTTCGAGCCCTTGGAGCGGCAGGCACATGTCAGATACGTGAACCTCTCCGAGCCCCTGGGCTGTCCGGATGCGGTGATTATTCCCGGCACCAAAAACACCGTATCTGACCTGCGAGAGATGGAGGAAAAGGGCATGGCCGATCAGATAAAATCCCTGACTGAGACGCCCATCCTTGGCATCTGTGGAGGCTATCAAATGCTGGGAAGCGAGATCATCGATGGCGGCATCGAGGACACCTTGGGAACTATGCCCGGCCTGGGTCTTTTGGATGCTGTAACCCGCTTTGACCTTTACGAGAAGAGGACTGTACAGGTGAAAAAGACCGTCACGGGCGGCGGCCCCATCTTGCAGTCGATCCGCGGCCAAAATGTCACCGGCTACGAGATTCACATGGGTGTGACCAGCCCCAAAGGCCAGGCAGCCTTCGGAGATGACGGCGCTGTGTCTGAGAGCGGAATTGTGATCGGCACCTACCTGCATGGCCTTTTTGAGAACGAGAACTTCCGCAACGCTTTTCTCGATTTCCTGCACCGCCGCAAAAACCCTGGCCTCGATCAAAGCTTGTTCCCCAAGGCCGAAATTGGGGTGAGGGCTGCGAAAGGTGATGGCTTTGCTGAGCTTGCCCAGGCCACAGAGGCCCATCTGGATATGGAAAAAATCTGGCGGATGCTCGACCTGGATTAGGCTCTCCTTTTATCTTTATTTAAGTGATGAAGAGATGAAGAGATGAATTTGAGATTAGACAAGGGATCTCTTTCCAATTCAATCCATCAATTCAATATCTTTTTAGCTGGCACCATCCATTCCCAACAGCAATGAAACTGGGCGTGCTCTTCTCCGGCGGCAAGGACTCGATCTTTGCCTGCCGCCGGGCCATGGAAAAGAACCATGTAGCCTGCTTGATATCTCTCGTCTCGGAGAACCCAGACAGCTACATGTTCCATACCCCAAACATCCGTCACACCGATTTGCAGGCTGAGGCTATTGGCATTCCTTTGCTAACCTGGCCCACGCACGGCGTCAAAGAGGTGGAGCTACAGGACCTGTCGGCCGCTATCGCAGCCGCTCGGGATAGATACGGTATCCTGGGGATCGTCACCGGTGCTATAGAGTCCGTCTACCAGGCGGCGCGAGTACAGAGGATCTGTCGCGATCAGGATCTCTGGTGCTATAATCCCCTCTGGCAGACAAATCAGATCGATTACCTGCGGCTGCTGCTAAAGGAAGGCTTTTCTATAATTATCTCCGGGGTCTATGCTTATCCCTTCGAGGCCTCCTGGCTGGGTGCACAGTTGACAGAGGAGCGCATCCAAATGCTGGAGCGGCTCCAGCAAAAATACAAGATCAATCCCTCTGGTGAGGGCGGGGAGCTGGAGAGCTTCGTCTTGGACGGCCCATTCTTCCAGAAGAGAATCGAGATCCTGAAAGCATCCCAAAGCTATGCCAACTACCGGGGGCAGTTTATCCTGGAAAAGATGCGGTTGGCGGAGAAACAAGCAAGGGAAATGAGGGAAATGAGTCCGGAAATCAAAGGGGAAATTCCGGACGAAGGGCAAATTCCAGAGAAAATGGGGGTGCATAGGATACCCTGCATACTCCTGGTTGACCTGTGCTTTGAAAAAGACTCCTTATCCCAGTACGAATTTGTCCACCCCATTAGAGATACTCTACAAAAAGCGGGTTTTTTATGCAATATTTTACATTATTCCGAAGTTAATGCGGAGGCTCTAGCCAATTATGATAAAATTATCCTTTGCGGGACGGCCCTGAAGGATAATGCTTATGCCGAGCATTTGCAGCACTTCTCCTGGATAAAGGATTTGAAAAAGCCCATTTTGGGCATCTGCGCCGGCATGCAGGTCATCAGCGCCGTTTATGGGGGATTGATTGTACCTCATCCCACCATTGGTCTGGAGAAGATCGAGATTGTCAAAGATTGTCCGCTGCTGGGCGAGCCGCGCTCTATTGAGGGCTACCATCTCCATAATTATGCAGCGACACTACCTGATGGATTTTTGCTTATGGCCGGAAGAATTGATGCCGTCGAGGCTTTCCAGCATAGCTCCCTTCCTACTTATGGCATTATTTTCCATCCTGAGGTGCGAAGCCGGTGGATATTGGAGCGCTTTGCCAATCTTTTGGATCATCGCTAACATGTAATCTGTATTTAGACTTGCCGGAAAACCCTTTCCTTCGAAACCAATTTATGTAATGAATCATCACTATTAGCACGCTATGCAAGACTACTCCCTCAATCAGTTCTTGGCCCTGGCCAAGACGCCTCCCCTGGATATTGAGATCTGCGATGTAACCCTTCGCGACGGTGAGCAGATGCCAGGAGTGGTCTTTCGTGCCGATGAAAAACTGGATATTGCTCTGCGGCTGGATGAGATCGGCGTCGAGGTTATAGAAGCCGGTTTTCCCGTTGTATCTGCAGCAGAGATGAATGCCGTAAAAGAGATCAGCAATCTGGGACTTGATGCCAAGATCTCAGCACTTTCCCGATCCGTCAAGAGGGATGTCGACGCGGCCATTGAATGTGGCGTGGACATGATCAGCGTCTTCATCGCTACCTCGGATCTTCATCTCAAGCATAAACTGCATATGAGCTGTCCCGAGGCAATCTCTTGTGCTTTGCAGACCGTGGAGTACGCCAAAGAGCACGGCCTGATTGTGCGCTTCTCAGCCGAGGACGCCACGCGCACCGATTTTGAGATTTTAAAGAAGCTGTATAAGAAGGCAGAAGAGTATCATGCCGACTATATCAGCGTAGCCGATACTGTGGGGATTATGAATCCGCGCACGACATATTACATGATAAGCGAGCTGAAAAAAATTGTAAAGGTCCCCATCTGCATGCACTGCCACGACGATCTAGGGATGGCCCTGGCTAATACCCTGGCAGGAGCAGAAGCGGGGGCAAAGCAGCTGCACACTACGGTAAACGGCATTGGCGAGAGAAGCGGCAACACGCCCTTAGAAGAGCTGTTGGTGGCTCTGCGACTTCATTATGGCAAGAACGCCTACGATCTTACTAAAATAAAAGACCTATCAAAGCTGGTGGAAACCTACTCGGGTGTTCCCGTAGCCAGGAATAAGGCCGTGGT
>DATLBD010000192.1:0-4422 GCA_035527135.1 Methanothrix sp.
GTCGGAATTGGCTGAGTCGCCAAGACCAATGTCAGATACGAAAAAACTCGCATCTCCATCACTTAGTATACCGCAACCTGGAACTCGACCCGTCATCGTGTCAGGGTCGTAACCTTTGTGTTGCGACGCCTCATCGGCCCATTAAGGTAGTCAGCAGGGTATTTAAGCTTTTCCCCCCATTCATCCCATTTCTGGGAAGAAGAGAGAAAACCCAGCTTCCTTGAACCGATGTCATACTTAGGCCCTATAATCACTATCTACAGGACCCGTTGCCCCACCCATCCAGGCGGGCCGAACTCATCCAATAACTCAGTCGTATATAACCTTTTTGCTCTATTGATTGGCACTCCCATCTCGAGTGGAAACAGAGAGATAGAGATAGAAGTCCTATATCGCTTAGTTTTAATATGATCATAACCGAGAATTCAAGATTATTAATTCAGGATTAACATGCCTGCTGGAGGTCTTTTATGAGTTATACGTTAACTGAGAAAATCCTGAGGGAGCATCTCGCGGATGGTTCCTACGAGCCAGGCAAAGAGATCGGCATAAAGATAGACCAAACCCTTACCCAGGACGCAACTGGCACTATGGCCTATCTTCAGTTCGAGTCCATGGGGCTCTCCGATATCGCTACCGAGCTTTCTGTAAGCTACGTTGATCATAATACAATCCAGGTAGGATTTGAAAACGCGGATGATCACGCCTACCTGGAGTCCATCGCGAAGAAGTACGGCATCTACTTCTCTCGACCAGGAAACGGTATTTGTCACCAGGTCCACCTGGAGAGGTTCGCAAGGCCCGGCAAAACCCTTCTGGGATCCGACAGCCATACACCCACCGCGGGGGGCGTGGGCTCCCTAGCCATGGGAGCAGGAGGACTTGATGTAGCCGTTGCCATGGGTGGCGGCGCATACTACCTTACCGCACCGCGCGTGATCAATGTCCACCTTACAGGTACCCTGCAACCCTGGGCCACTGCTAAGGACATAGTCCTGAAAGTCCTCTCAATCCTGAGCACTAAAGGGAACGTCGGCTGCGTCTGCGAATATACTGGAGAAGGCATCGCCGCGCTGACTGTACCAGAGAGGGCAACTATCACCAATATGGGCGCAGAGACGGGCGTGACCACTTCCATCTTCCCCAGCGATGAGCAGACGAAGCGATTTCTGCAAGCGCAAGGAAGAGGCGATCAGTGGACGGCTATGGCGGCAGACAAAGATGCAGTCTATGATAGGACCATTGAGATCGACCTGTCAGAAATTGAGCCCCTCGCTTCCGCACCTCACAGCCCGGGGAACATAGTCAGGATCAAAGACCTCAATCTGCCCGTGGATCAGGTGATGATCGGCTCATGCACCAACTCCTCTTATGTAGATCTCATGACCGTGGCGGCAATGCTAAAAGGCAAGCATCTTCCTGCAGGCGTGTCTTTGGGCATTGCGCCCGGCTCGCGACAGGTGCTGACCGCCTTGGCCAAGAACGGCGCCTTAAGCGACCTGATAGCCTTCGGAGCCAGAATCCTGGAGTCATCCTGCGGCTTTTGTATAGGTAACAGCATGTCACCATGCACCAACTCCATTTCTGTGCGCACCAGCAACCGCAATTTCCTAGGCAGATCCGGCACGCCCAGTGCAAGTATCTACCTGACCAGCCCCGTGGTCGCCGCCGCCTCAGCTCTCACTGGCAAGCTGACGGACCCGCGAGAGCTGGGGATGGACTTCCCCAGAATTGAAATGCCGGTGCATTTTGAGATCGACGATCGCATGATTGTTCCGCCCCTCCCTGCGACCCAGCGAGCGGAAACACAAATCTGCCGCGGCCCCAATATCGGCGAGCCCCCCGTCAACGAACCTATGCCGGAGGATATCTCAGGACAGGTAACCATAAGAGTTGAAGATCTGGTAACCACGGACCACATCATGCCTGCCGGCTCTCGCCTCAAGTACAGGTCCAACGTCCCCAAGTACTCTGAATTCGTCTTTGAGCCGCTGGACAAAGAGTTTAGCAGCCGGGCATCCGCCCTGCGCGATAAAGGCATCCATAACCTGATTGTGGCAGGTCTTAGTTACGGGCAGGGCTCATCCAGAGAGCACGCCGCCCTTTGCCCCATGTACCTGGGAGTGAAAGGTGTTATCGCCAAATCCATTGAGAGGATACATGCCGCCAATCTGGTGAACTTCGGCATAGTGCCCTTCAGCTTTGCCCAGGAATCGGATTGGGACAACTTGCCGAAAGAGACCGAGGTTCGAATACCAGGCATTCGTAAGGCTCTGGAGACGGGCAAGGATAATATCATAGCCTTCGCCGGAAATAAGCAGATCAGCCTGAAGATGAGCCTCTCGGAGCGGCAGAGAGACATTCTGCTGGCAGGTGGGCTATTGCCCTTCACAGTACAGGCAAGCAAAAAAGCAAGAAAAGGAAAATAGATCTGCCTTCCTGGCAGAGCTTTTCTATCTTTTTAATCTTTTTAAACTGCTATCATCAGACGCTAAAGAAGGTCATGATATTTTGCGATAGCATCTTTCCTTTTGCATCCTTGCTGGGCGTGCCGGTGCTATTGGATACCGCTAAGCTTCCACTAGCCATGGGATATGACCAGACCTGATTGACGTCGAACTGATTGTTCACATTTCTTGTCAGGAACTGGCTGTTTCTCTCTTTAGCACTGAGAATCTGAGCAGCAGCATTTGCGGAAAAACTCGTGGCCATCAACTGCAGGGGAGTGTCAAACTTCAAGGGGAAGGTGTTCATCCAGAGATCCATGTTAGAAGTACCGCCCTTGATGCTCATATTTTGCTGGCCAGCGATATAGTTGCCCCAGTACGCCTGGACATTGGGTTCAAAGGTAGATGAGCTGGGTGCATTGAAGAATGCTAGCTGAGTGTTGCTGTAGCCCTCACCCATGCCAATGATCTGGGCACCGGCAAGGCCCAAGAGACAGGTTAATGCTATTAGTACTACAATCATTTTCATATTAATACATCCTTTTTTATTCAGTTGTTCTCCTCTGCTGGGAATCAGTCCCAACCTATTTATTCCTTATTGGTAAGGGAGAGACTATGCCGGACCGCTTCGAAATACTGCATAAAGATCTGGCCGGAAGGATCGGCCGGCTTTCCACTCCGCACGGCACCATTGAGACTCCCGCGCTAATGCCTGTAGTCAATCCTCATCTTCCACTCATCCCACCAAATGAGCTGGAAAAGATGGGCGCGGATATGATCATTACCAACAGCTACATCATTCATCAGGACCCGGAATTAAATAGGCAAGCATTAGAGCGCGGGCTGCATGATCTTCTGGGCTTTTCCAGGCCGATCATGACCGACTCGGGCGCCTTCCAGCTCTCCGTCTATGGAGATATCGATGTTTCTCCCCTGCAGATTTTGAACTTTCAATTCGCCATAAAATCGGACATCTCTGTGCCCCTGGACATACCAACTCCCCCTGACGTCACCAGAGAAAGGGCCGAATCGGAGCTGCAAATCACAGAAGAGCGACTGGTGCAGGCTGCCGCCCAGGAAAGATCGGCCCTGCTCGCCTGCCCCATCCAGGGCTCAACCTACCCCGATCTCAGAGAGAAAGCAGGCAGGTTCGCCAGAGATCTTCCCTTTGATGTCTATCCCGTGGGCGGCGTGGTTCCGCTTATGGAAGCCTACCGGTACTCGGATCTGGTAGATGTGGTGACGGCTGCCAAGAAGGGGCTCGGCTCTGGCCGGCCCGTGCATCTCTTTGGAGCCGGGCACCCCATGATCTTTGCTCTCGCGGCAGCCATGGGCTGCGATCTCTTCGACTCTGCAGCATACGCCCTCTACGCCCGGCAGGACCGGTACCTGACTGTGCACGGAACTGGCAAGCTAGCGGAGATGAGCTACCTTCCCTGCTGCTGCCCTGTATGTCAAGAGCATACCTTAAAAGAGTTGATAGATAGCCCCCAAAAGACCAAGCTTTTGGCCCGGCACAATCTCTACGTCTCACTCCAGGAGATGAAACAGGTTAAAGAGAGCATTCGCGAGGGCTCCCTCTGGGATCTTCTCGAGACGCGCTGCCGGTCGCATCCTCGCATGCTGGACGGCCTGAAGAGGCTCGGCGCAAAGCAGCAATGGCTGGAGAGCCTGGACTCTGCCAGCAAGTCCACATTCTTCTACTTAAGCCCCGAATGCGCCGGCCGGCCAGAGGTGGTTCGCTACGCCCGCCGCATCGACCGCATCTGTTTGCAGGGCAATGTCCTGATCACTGATGATCCCCAGGCAGACACATCCGGCTACGACCATGTGCTGCACTTCAAGCCGCCCTTCGGCCCCTATCCGCGAGAGCTTTCCGAGACGTACCCCTTCAATGCCGAGGTTCCCGAGGATGCCGACGACGCGGCCCAAAAACAAGCTGAGAAAAATACAAGAGAGCTTATCAAGGCCAATC
>DATLBD010000193.1:0-8157 GCA_035527135.1 Methanothrix sp.
TCTTGCTTTTCTTTATTCTTTTTCACCTTTGCCGTGCTGCTTGCATCCTTCTTGAACAAATTGATCATGGTTTCCCTCTAGAATACATCACGATTAATATGTAATGTGTCTGAAGGTATTAATTTGTTTGCCAAGAATCCCGATATCTCCAATCTAAACCATATTTGCTAATCATATGCGTCTCCCATTGCCAAATAGAAATCTGCATGGATGCTGCTTTTAATATATCCAAAATGGTAACATTTAGTCCATTCATACTAATGTTATTAATCGTAGTAATTATAAATAGATTTTGCTAGATGATAATATAAATTTACCAATATTTGACATAGTATGCATTTATAATCTATCATCTGGCGGATAATTAGGCAAATCATTCCAAACATTTTTATCATTGCTATTATTATGACGACTATTCTCACCACATAATTAGATTTAGATAATTTAATTAAATTTAAATAGCAAAAAATACCAGTATTAATTAGAGCCGACAGAATAACTACGCCCTATTCCCCTGGCGGCTCTATCCCTTTCTATTTCTCAAGTCTAAAGAATATGTGGCGATCTAGATATAGACCGCCGTTCCCGGCTCCACGTAGATTATCTTCTGGACTCCCCTTGAGAAGAACATTGTCTTCGGGTAGTTGAACCGACCATCATAGACTCTTACGTCGTGGTTCTGGTTGCCAACAACTCTGAAGCTGAACTTTCCATCAAGTGCATCTCCACCCGTCCCCTCCGTGCCTATGTAATTACCATCCAAAAATACCTGATATCCTCTCATCCCCTGGGAGATTATCGTCACAGGTGTGTTCCCTGAATTTGGCGGGGTCGTTGTTGCGGGAGGAAGAATCTGAGTAGACGGATAGGTAGGTGCATTTTGTGGATATGTTGGCGGATAGTAGTTGATAACATCGATGACTATAGCATTGCTTACCTGGCCACCGATAATGAAGAGCAGTACATGCTGTCCAATTGTGTCTGCATAGAAGTCTATCTGGCTGTTTCCTGGGTAGAAGTAGAAGCTCTCCTTGGATAGTTTTCCATCAGGATTTATCTCATATAGGTATCCATTACCGCCTGCGGAAGAGGTTGCTAGTAGAGAGAGGCTTGATCCCTGTGGAACCTGGGCATACTGGGACCAGCTTGTAGCCCCTTGAATCCACAGTGAATTGCCACCCGTATATGTGGAGTAGGTTTCATATTGAGTATAAGGCACAGCTTGCATCTGATAGCTAAAGTAAACGGTAGTGGGTGTTTTTTTACTTATATCGTGCTTCTTTGGGGTTTCAATATGCTTCTTTGAGGAAGACCCTTTATTAATCGAGTAATATTGGGAGAATTTCACATCAAATGAGCTAGAAGACGGTGGATTGCCACCGACCCAAGGCTGACCGATTCCCATCTCAAATAACTTTTCCGCACCAGCTTCTCCTGGTCGCATCTCTATGCCTACCTGCCGATCTAATGCTGCGGCACACCCCATCAAAGACATGATGAGGACAATCGATATCAGATTCTTACTCATTACCGTTTGATCTCCTTGTGTTTCTCTCTGCTTTCACCTAATTACACAGGGAGCTTAGTTCTCCCTGCCAAAACCCATTACATTGTTGAGGATAAGGCTCTATCTTTCATGTAGGATCTACATTAGTCCGATATATGCCGAGAAGAGGAGGATGATTTCCTGAAAATGTACACATTTATTATATTATTATATATCAATATAAGGAGAATTGTAGACTTTTATGAAATTCTCCTCAAATACAGCCAGATTATTTTTCATCCTACCAGGATTCAAGCACAGAATCGAGGAGACTTTTCGTCCGTTCATGGGCATAGTTATCCTATTTATATCCCCTATGAGATATATCTATAGCAGAAGCGTGTGACTGCATGACAGAACCAACGGTCGAATCGATATTTGGCGTGAATGCTGGAATGTAGATGCGCCAGTCGAAGCTCGGAAGACCTGAGAGGTGCTGTCTCAGGCAGCATTCGGAAAGCATCGGATGGGCTGAGGATCAAACGACCGATAAGTGCACGCCGTAACGAGCGCAGCATGTCGTTGGTCAGCCTTTGGATCCGAAATCCTCGCTTAGGCCCAGGATGCGGCACAAATCAAGCTGGTGCCGAAAGCGAGCGCAGGCCACACGTCGAGATTATGTCGGGTTCCCGTAAAAGGGACGCTGTGTGAGATTCCAGTGCGCTGCCGCCTCGCACTCGGCTTTAAGTCGAGTTCTTGGGCACGGGTCAGGCCTACCACTTCGGTGATTGGCTCCAGCCTATTAGGGCGCTGTGGATTTGGTGCTGGCCTGGCTTGAACTTCCGAAAAGAAGTTATCCAGTCGGTCTAAGCTCATGATTTCAACTTTTGCGCTCTTGAACTTCCGCTCGATGCTTGCAAAGATAGACTCTAGCGAGGCCGCTATAGTCTTAAGGCTTGCAATTTTCTCTTGCAGTTCGGCAACCTGATCAGGATTCCCTAAGCCAGTTGCTCGCGGTACGAACTCATCGTCATGCTCAAAAATTGTCTGCTCTGCAATCTCTTTATACAACTCATCAATATGCTCGCGAACATCAATCAAACAAGAAGGTATCTTTAGAATACCATCGTTGCCGCAAGAGCCCCGACTTCTCATAGCAATCTCGATAAGATTGGAATCCACTTTAAATCGCTTAGTCATGATTACTCCTTACTACCAAATGGTTTAAGTATCTTTTGCCCCTTTACCCCTTTATGACATCAGATAGGAAACCCCGTATTGACTTAGACCCCCTAACTCATAGGCTCCTAATAGCAGAAGCAACCAAAAGGGGAATGAGGCCCAAAGCCCTATTGACCAAATTGATCGAGGAAGCGGCTAGCCATGAGGCTAAAGCTTTAGTTGGCATAGTAGAGGCGGCATAAATGAAAGTCAAAGAGCCGCCAATTGAAGGGCCTAATAGATCCTCCGACCCAAAACGTGGCCGGTGGCAAGGATGAAGAGAAGATCGAGGCCCGCAAATAGGCCGCCCGGCTGACGGCCTAAAAGGGGCCTATCCGAGGGTGCGGCCCTCCCTACAAAGGCTCAAAAAATGAAGGCTGAAGATCTTGGGATCAATACGGTCCAAGGAACTGCTCTCATGGCAAGGTGAGATTATAGTACTAGGAAACCGCAAGTAAGAAGGAACATGCCTGGTAGGTAGAATAATGCATTAAATATACAATCTATAAATATATGCATCATCTATTAGCTTATTATTGACGACATTTTTGGTAAACCGAATGCCAGATAATCCAGGACCTGTCCTTATCATTTTCCCTACAAGTGCAATTGGATCATCTTTTGGGCTTAATACAATAACGTCTTCGAAGGAAATAGAGGTCTTTGATGTCGCTGGCATTTCTCCAATTACCGATTGTATGAGCCTATATACTTCCTTGGGGCCTTTTTCATCTACCATAGGAGTAGCAATTAAGAGCTTCCACGCTTCAGATTCTGCAAAATAAAACCACATTGCAGCTTTTATATCAAGCATCTTCTTGTCAAGGGCTTCAATTAACTCTTTACCCTCGATGATGTTCTTTTCTACCAGTATTTGGTTATCCATTGTAGGACTCCATGAGAGGGATCTGTTATTGCATCATACAAATCCCTTGCTTTTTGTTCGCTCCATTTTTCGTAACGACTTGATTCAGTCCAAGTTGAGACAATCTGCCAAAGTAGTTTAAGCTCTTCATCTATCTTCTTATCATTGTTAAATTGAACTTCAAGACCAGCTGCTTTTAACAAGCCTTCTAATTTATGTGAATATATCGCATCTATAGTTCTACGATCTGGTGGGAAGTCGTATTCATGCGTATTCTTGGCAATGCATGCTTTAAGTGCACATTCAACTACGTATCCACAAAGATAATAGGCTCCATTATACATACGACTATCTAATAATATTTTAGCTTCATCTAACCTGATTTGTGCAAGGCTTTGGAGATCATCCCTGTTCATCCAAGTCAAACCAATCATCGCCCCCCTAATGTATTTTTCGGTCAAAAATAGCCAACAACAGACTAGCCAGGCATCTTACCGTTTTTCAGAAATATCGCTATTTGGATGTCATCATAATTGGGTTGCGTACGTGAGCTGCTGAAAAGCGCTAGCAAATAATGCAATGGATGTCTGCTGCCAAAACGGACCTCATGCATTCGATTCTCGTAATGATTTTCAGTAAGCTTCACCCACGATCCATAATTGAAAACGGGGTTGTCCCCTTATCCCGGAAAAGTGTTTATCTGAAGAGTGTCAAGTGTTGTCTTGGAGAAAATAGGACAACCCCTAGAAAGGGCCATCAGAAGAGGAAATAAGTGCGGGGGACGGGATTCGAACCCGCGAACGCCTGCGCGACAGGGCCCTCAACCCTGCTCCGTTGACCTGGCTTGGAAACCCCCGCTCTAAATGGGTTTGTAGATCGGCTTCAGGGCCGATCCTTCTTATTCTAGCTCTGCCAGCTTTGCGTCCAAGTCCTCTGCCCTCTTCTGGATCTCCTCAGCAGCATTCGCCACCAGATCCTTGGCGGGCATGCTTCCGCAACTCTCAATGGAGACCACGAATGAGTCCAGGATGGGCGCCAGCTTAATGGCTCCCGGCTCGCACGCATCAATACAGAGCTTGCACAGAGAGCATTCCAGGATATTTGTAGCTTTCGCTCTGCCTTCTTCCAGAGCCAAGACGTTTCTGGGGCAGACTTCAACGCACTTTCCGCATCCGTCGCAGGAATCAGCCACCACTATGTTGGGCTGATTCTTGTAGCCGCACAGCGTGCCAGCCTGCCACTTGGTGTGCTCTTTGCCCACATGCTTGGTGGCATAGCCCTCGATGACCAGCTTCTCGCCCTCGCCTAAGATGACGATAGGAATCTTATCGAAGGCGGGCTTGACACCGGGATCGGTGAACTGAATATCCCTGGAGTAGACCATGCCCGGCCCTTCCGAAGAGAGCATGAAATCCACCCGGCAACCGGGACAGCCGGTTCCGCCGCACTGGCACTCCTCCGGTAGGCAGAAGATATTCAGATCCTCTGCCTGCAAGGGCACCTCTCCTAACCGCAGCGAGATCTGCTCATCGAAGAGCACAGATGTGTTATCGTAGAGGCCGATCTCATCTATGGCCAACACAGGTACTTCGCTCATGCAGGCGCGGCGAATGCCATTGGCAAAAGCGGCCGACACACCGCTGAGGAGGAACCGGATGCGGGCCTCCTCGAGCAGCAGCAATTCAAACTTCAAACTCTACACCCTTCTACCCCTCTTTCCGCCGGCAGGCTTGGTGCCGTCGTGGGGTATGGGGGTCGCATCCTCTATTCTGCCAATGCGCAGGCCTGCACGAGCAAGAGCGCGTATGGCTGCCTGTGCACCCGGTCCCGGGGACCGCTGTTTGTTTCCGCCGGGCGCGCGCACTTTAACGTGAACCCCGACAATCCCCTTGTCTTTCACAGCATCTGCGACCTGCATGGCCATCTGCATGGCTGTGTAGGGAGAACTCTCGTCTCTGGCCGCCTTTACCACCATGCCGCCCGAGATCTTCGCCAAGGTCTCGGCTCCGGTCAGGTCTGTGATAGTAATAAGCGTGTTGTTAAATGACGAGTAGATATGGGCAATGCCCCATTTTCCTTCTGCCATTATGCTTCCACCCTAGGTGTTCTGGATGCCCTCTCGGGATGGCCTTCCTTGGCCATGGGCGATCCCATGTAATAATCAATACTCATTTCCTCGCCCCGCTTCACCAGATAGCCCGGCACATCTACTCTGCGCCCGGAAACCTGAATATGGCCGTGAACGATGAACTGCCTGGACTGCTTCAAGGAATTGGCGAGCCCCTGGCGGTAGACCTGCGTCTGCAGTCTCCTCTCCAAAACGTCATTCACCTTCATGGAAAGGATGGCGTCGAGATCTCCTTCCTCTTTGAGCATTCCCAGCTTCTTTAAGCGAGCAAGAATTGCTCCTGCCTCGGGAGGTGCCTGTCCGATGGCTACGGCGGCGAGCATCTTTCTGCTGGCCTGCCTGTACTTCCTGAGAACAGCCTGAGCCTTCCACAATTCTCTCTTGTTTCTAAGGCCGTAAGCCTTGACGGCCTCAACTTCCCCAGCGATGCGTTCCGCCTGCCAGGGAGTGCGGGGCCGCTCGTACATCTTGCGGCTCTTGCCTGGATATCCCATCTTTTACCACCTACTCCTTGGATGCGGGTGCTGGTAATCCTTCTCTCCGGCGGCTTACGCCCACGATGGCGCCCGTGCGTCCGGAAGATCTGGTCTTCTGGCCCCTGACACGAAGTCCCCGCTCGTGCCTGATGCCCTTGTAGCTTCTCATCTTCTTCATGAGGTCCAGGTCTTCGCGTAGCGTCATGCTGAGGTCCATACCCATAACGTGGATATCAGTGCCGGTCTCGATATCTTCGCGGCGGTTGAGCATCCAGACGGGCAGAATCTTGGTAGCATCCTCTTCGATGACCTTCTTGAGCTTGTCTATCTCAGCATCAGGAAGAAGACCGAGTGTGGCATAGGGATCCACGCCTGCTTTAGCGGTAAAGATACTGGCGCATCTGCGGCCCACACCTTTGATGCCCGTCAGGGCCATGTGAACCTGCTTCTTTCCGGCCAGGTCTGTATTCAGAATGCGAACTATGTGCCTGAGCTCTTCATCAGCGCTCTTTTTAGGCTTTGCTTCAGCCTTTTTAGGCTTCTCTTTAACTGCATTTGGTTTTGCCAAGTTAATCCTCCAGGGAATTAATTCCTCTGGATCAGCCCCGGGTCAGAGCCCGGCGCCGCCCGCTCACCACATTGTGGGGCGATATAATCCATTGAACCAAAGTGAAGCTGTGCTTCTCGTATAAAAGACTTATGAGGTTTGTAGCTCGACCTCGTTTTGCAGGCACCATTTCCGCAGCGCCTCTTCCTCTCGACGGTTTTCGAAATCGTACCAGCTCTGCAACAGGCCCCTGTCCTCCAAGAGAGCCTTGAACCTTGCGTAGGCTCCACGCCGTCTGAAGATCTGCTGGACGAGATCGAGATCGTCCGGCAAACGCTGCTCTGCAAACTCGAAGACGAGGCTCTGCCCTAAATCAAGGTCATTCTTGTGAGGGATCTCTATGAAAGTGTCACAGTCAAACTTGTCTTCATCCAATTCATCGAGGTCTCCCCACTCGGAATGGTAATATATTTGCCATCATCCAAGCAGAGAACTGCACTATGCATTCCGTATTCTTGGGAACTTACAAAGAAGAAAGCTTCCTGGATTTCCTCGAAAGTGGCCATCTTTCTCCACTGATTCTACTTATCTAAAACTCTCTCCAATTCAGCCTTCCGGGCCTGAAGAGCGCTCAACTTTTCTTCCAATTCAGCTATCTCCTTTTTAATCTCCTTCAGCTCGGTTTTGCCTTTGGCCCTTATCAGGTATTCCGATCCCATCTCGGCTGTGATGTATTCCTCAAGCTGGCGTCTTAGAACTTTGATAAACGGACTTCCCCAAACGGAAGCGTAGCGGCATTCAAGTTTGCCGGCTTCTATGCCTTTGATGATGAAATCCTGGTCCACCTTGTACTCTTTCCTTGCCGTTTTATCGCTGAGAGTTGCACCCTTTCGATTCCATTCGCCGTATTCTGCCATTTATCCTCTCACAACGCAATTAGCTTCTGGGCTTCGCCATTTCTCTTATCCTTTTTGAATCCGCCTCAATCTTGCCACGCAATGGACTGTCCTTGAGAGCACCGAAGTACAGAGAAAGGTCCGTTCTATCCTTCTCGCCTTTGGACCCCGCATCTATCCAGAATATGCTCCTGCAAATTCGCCGATCATAAGATGAGTCCTTATCCTGATAGTCTGATGGTGGCATGATTTTTACTCCGGCAGAGAGTTGCCGGGAAAGCTCCGGCAGGCATGAATCTCGTAGATGAAGACGCCCTCTTTTGCTGCCGGATCTTCGTCCATTATCCTTTTTACTTCGTCGATATTGGCATTGAATATTCGAATCCCGGATAAATCGCTTCCGTCTGAGACCGGGGAGACAATCGACAGCATCCCTTGGGCACGGAGAGCGAAATTGCTTCTCCCATGCACCCAGATGATCTTTTCCACTCCGGCAATAATCAGATGTCTTTAGCTGGCCCATTCCGAACCGACCACA
>DATLBD010000194.1:0-4402 GCA_035527135.1 Methanothrix sp.
AAAGAACTGGAAGACCAGCGTATGCAGATGCAGCAGGAATCTATGGGTCTTAGGAAACAACAATTCGAATACGAAAAGCAAGCTAACATAGACGAAGCGAAAACAAAGGCTGATGATAAGAAAATAAAAGATGAAGAAAAAGCGGAGAAGAAGCGAGTCGCTGACGAGAAGTGGGCTCTCGAAAAGAGAGGGAAAGAATTACTGAATCAGCAAAGGCAAGGTGATCTGTCTGATATGACAAAGCAAGCATTGGCAGACAATCAGGAAAAGCA
The DNA here is from genome assembly GCA_035527135.1 of Methanothrix sp. Classification (GTDB taxonomy): domain Archaea; phylum Halobacteriota; class Methanosarcinia; order Methanotrichales; family Methanotrichaceae; genus Methanothrix. The sequence continues at coordinate 273 of DATLBD010000194.1, forward strand.
AGCCAATGCGATAATCTCTGGGATAGAGATTGACTCTGCTGGAAAGGCGCAGGTTGCAAGGAACAAGGTTAGAGCTGCGATTAAAAAGTATCCATACCTCGAGGGACATTTCAATAGATACCTGATAGGATTGAGAGAGAAATCGAAAACATCAGGTCCTTTCCTGTCTCCAAGAGATAATATTTCTGCTGAGATTGCTGGCTACGAGGCTATAAAGAAAAAGCCTGAAGGCGAACAATTACAGATGGGAGTTACTGGTCAAACCAGTCCGTTTATACGATACCAAACAAACCTAGAAAAACTAAAACTTTCAGATCAAAAAGCAGAGATGGATAGATTGAGGGAAGCAATAAGAGAAGCAGCCGGAGACACACTTACCGATGCATCTATGCAAATATTAATGGACCCAAATATAAGTCTTGATAGACTGAGGAATATAGCGTCCAAATATGCCATTAAATAGTATTTTTGAGGAAGATGAAAAGCAGGATCCTTTCTTTGATACCCTTCTCCCCAAATCGACAGAGCAACAAAAAGAAGAAGAAGATCCATTCTTTAAGACGCTAAGACTGGAAGAACAAAAGCAGCCGGCGGTGGTCGAGCAAGTAGATCCGACACGGGATATAGATACAGAAGATGACGATGAATTTTTTAAGAACCTGAACGAGAAGAGAATGGTCCCAGATAGTTCTAAGCAGCCTTTACCAGTAATAGAAAAACAGAACATAGAATCTCCTGACGATCCAAACGAAGACGATATAAAAAAATGGATAAATGAAGGGATGATACCAGATTTCATCCGTGGAGTATCGAAAGACTTAAAAAATGTCCTGCCTGTGATTGGGTTGAGGGCAGCAGAATCTTTCATGGATTCTTTTCCAGGGAAAGCAGGAAAGGGGTTAGCTGAAACAGAAGGGTTTATATACTCAGACGATCCACAGCAAGGAATACTTAATGCTTATAATGCTTGGGAGGAAAAGCAGAATCTAAAAAAGATCGGGCTGAAGAAACTTGAACCAAAAAGTCCATTCGCAGAGATGGCTGAGAAGCATGAAAAGAAAATGAATCCCTGGGCCGCAGCTTTATCAGGGGCATATGGAGGTCTACTTGGGGAATTACCGGCAATCATGGCAACTATGGGTGCTGTGAAATCATTCCAGACAATGAGTAATGTAGGGAAATGGATGAAGCTCGGAAAGACGTTTCGGGAGGCTACGGTCCTCGCAGAGAAAACGGTTGCGTCTCTTGGGCAGTTCAACCAGGCAATGGGATTGGCGGTCCACGGTGCGCTGTCTGGGTTGTCGTCTGGAGATATTGAGAAAGCTGCAAAGCAGGGAATTACCGGTGGGATGATGGGGTCCATTGGGTACTTAACAAAGGTTATAAGACCAAAGTATATGCAATTATTAGCAGAGGGATTAGGATTCGGCACTGTCCATGAAGTTTCAAGTGCTATCGAGCGTGGGGAGCTACGAGATATCGGAGAGATGCTGAAAGATCCAGATTTACTTGCATCTATTGGGCTTGGCGTAATATTGAAGGCGAAGGGACTGCGTGGCGAAACAATTGAAGCAGAATCGAAAGTCAATAAACTCGCAGAAAAGTTTGACGTTGAATATAAGTGGAAGAAAGCTAATGCACCAGAGGTCGGATTTCGCCTAAAGAACATGAACTCTGTCCGTGCTATGTTTGAACAAATGGGACTACTTGCATCTAAAAGTCTCATGAAGGACTATAGGAAAAGAAAGTCTGAGTACGGAAAAGAAATCAAAAAAAAAGTTATTACTGGAAAAGAGATTGAGAAATTTGGTGCCTCCAGAGAATCGGAATCCAAGGATATGTTAAATATAGTTTTGTCGGCAGAAGATATTCAGCATTACGAATCACTCAGTCAGGAAACTAGAAAAATCATTGGGCCTGCTGTAAAGCAATTATCAGGTCTTATGGAAGCGGCAAAAGAGCAATATAAAAAAAGAGGGGTTGATATTGATTTTAAAAAAAGGATCACCGAAGAGATAGAAAATCTTATATCGACCGCAGAGTCTCCGAGTGATGTAGCGGACCTGAAAGTCGCACTGGCAGAAGCAAGGAGGATTGACTTCGTTCATATTCCATCATCATATTGGCTTGAGAACTTTATCAAAAGAGATCCTGCTGGTGGTGCAAGAGTGCTTCGACTGATGGCCCTACAGGAAAGGAAGGTATTGAGCATAAAGTCTATGATTGATAGCGGTATCTTAGACCCGAACGTTGTTCATCCAGTTGACATACTCGGAAGCTATTATCGCAGAATCGGAAGCGACTGGTCTATGTTAGATTTAATTGACGCTGCGAAGAAAGATGGGATGGCGTTCCGGAAAACAAAAAGGAAAGCGAAACAGGGAGTCACCGAAGAAAAGGGAAGCATTAAGGAAATCTCTAGTGGTAAAAGACTTGGTGATAGTGAGTTTGTTGGATATGGAGAGGACCTTGGGAATGTTAGATCGCTAGGAGCCAAAAGGCAATTCGATACTGGAAAGCAAATTGGTCCAGGGGAACCACCAATTTTTGGAGGGAAGGAGAGGACAGGCAGTAAACCCGAAGGACCAAGGTATCCGAAGGGTTTTGTTGATGCTCCTCCGAATGCACCGATACTAAAAGATTATAAGATACATCCGATGCTCGCTGAACAGATAGCAGAGATGACAAGGTACCACGAAAAAGGCTCCAGTAAATTTGATAAGATAATGTCTCTTTCCAAGATGGCGCAGTTTTATAACCCACTAATACTTCCTATGTATGATGTGGTTCAGGCTGGAATGGCTGGCGCACTAACCTCGTGGAGGACACCAAAAAATATCGCTACCGCAATAAGAGATGCTGTCAAGAAAACCCCGAACTATTGGGAGGCACTGGAGAATGGACTGGCCTCTCAGCCTTACAGCAACCCGGCATCGTCTTACAAACAAACGCTTGACAAAATCAAGTTATCTTCCATTGGTAAATTGATAAATAAAGACAATCTCAATGTGGTAAAGCAGGCATACAATCTTTCATGGAACATGGCGTGGAGTATGGATCGTACAGTTAGGATGATTACTTACAATCACTTGAGATCCCAGGGGAAAACTCCGAGGGAAGCTGGTCAACTGGCGGCTATGTTTCATGGAGATTATGCGTCAGTACCACCTGCTACCAGGAGGGCACTGAATAAAGTGTTCTTTACTCCAACATTCAAGATCGTTATGGGGAAGCTATACCTGAACATGATGAAGTCTGCCGTCGAGTACACTGGCAAGTTAGGTAAAGTAAACCAGACAACGAAAACTTTTGCCAAGGGAGCTGCTTTGACGCTGGGGATAAGCATGGGTGTTAATATGATTATGAATCGGATGGGTTTTGAAACAGATGAGTTTGGTCGTAGATATATAAAGCAAATAGAAACAGACGAGGGGGACAAGGAAATGGTTATCGTTTGGTCTGCCCCATCAAATATGTTTATGAAATATTGGTCCAGGTTCAAGTCAGCTTTCATAAATCCTGTAGAGAGCAAGCCGTTCGACAGCTTCATTAAGAGAAACAAGTGGGAATTCCATCCATTTTATAGAGTCACCCAGGAGATCGTGGCAAACGATGATGGTCTTGGGAACAAAGTGTACGAGATCACGGACACAAACTCAACAAAGGCATTAAAATCTGTTAAGTACGCCTTTGATCACACCTTGAGAATATTCTCTGCATTTGAAATGAATGAAAAAGAACAGAGCGTCAGGGATAAATTCGCAAAAGATCATGGAAAGCTCATTGGACTGCTTACAGATGCGGTTACATTCAAATACACCAGGAGTACTAAAGACCGGAGGATTATGTATCAAATAAATAAACTGAAAGACGAGATGAAAGATATGATTCGTGATGGGAAAATGGATGCCGAGGTGTTAGGGAAATTCAAAGATAAAATAAATCAGCTTCTCATGGAGCTGGATTATACGCTTGAGTCCAACCGAGACTAATCACAGGAGGAAACATGAAGGCAATACAAAGCATGATGGGTTTAATTAATGTCACATGGGATCAGGGTGTCATTAAGCCGGACGGAACGCTCGATGAGTACAAGTGGGCTATGCACTGTTGGAACCATAAAGAGTGCA
>DATLBD010000195.1:0-21822 GCA_035527135.1 Methanothrix sp.
TATCTCCCACGATATTCTCCTGATTTGAATCCGATTGAATTTATTTGGAAATCTATAAAACGGGTATTATCTATATCGTTTGTCCCAGATCTGACGGAAATGAGGCGTATTATCGCGGAATCTTATTGCAGCTTTGCAAAATTCAAAAGTTATGCGGGTTATTGGATAAGGAGATTTATATCAAATAATTCTCATTATAAAAACTTATGCAATTAACTATAATAAATAGAAATGGCTCACAGGTGTGTAAATAGACACTATATTTGGGTAAACGATTTGCCATAAAACCAGTTGAGCCACAAAAAAGAGAGTTTGCCCGGCCACGATCACGGCTCTTACTTGCGTTTCTCTGCACAGTGCAAGTCAAAAGGTTGACGCTAAGCCGGTTTTAATGTTAAAGTTGATTTGCTATAGCCCTCCTGCTCTGGCAAGCTCTCAGTACTTTGATGGCCTTCTGCTCTTCGCGTTTGCGCTTAAGTTTCATTTTTTTGTCTCTGGCTTCGCTCACAATTTTCACCTCCGCTTTTTGCTTTTGCCTTGGGCTCGGTCTTTTTCGGCCATATTATCATCTTTTGAGCTGATATTGAGGGGTGATAAGAATCTTTTTAGTAACGATTTATTGTGATAAATAAAAGAGGATAACACGGCGCGCCGGTTAGTGCATGGCAAAGAGATCGAGAGACTTGTAGCCAGGCTAGCGGTATTAGTTCTGTGGCATTTCATCAATTCCTGCAATAATGTCATAGAACCAATGAGCAAAGAAAGGATCATCGCACAATCAAGCCCACCCCGCGCGAGTTTTCGCGGCAGAACTTGACGTCTCACCCATTGCAGCTCTTTATATAGGGCATGATGCCGGTTTTCCTCTAATCGCACCGTCTGGCCTTGACCCTAAGCCAGACCAAGGCTGCGGCCTTGTGGGCAACTCTTGCGGCGTGGTGAAAATCGTAATCCGCAGGGTTTGCCCATAGACAGATCCTGAATATTATTTACTTGATAATATCGTGTTAGCCTTCTCAAACTCCTCTAAGAAGCGATCATTCTCCAGAGGCCGGCCCACAGTGACGCGCAGGCATTTCTCGTCGCAGCCGGGAAAGGTGCTGCAATCCCGCACAATAACTCCCCTGCAGAGCAGCCACTCCGCTACCACCTTCGATTTTTCCTCGGTATGGACATAGAGAAAATTGCCCTCCGAGGGATTAGCGCAGGCTAGGCTTTCGCTCATTCTATCTCGCTCCAAGATGATTTTGCCCACACACTCTCTCATCCAGTCCAGATCCTGCAGGGCGGCCACGCCCGCCGCCAAAGAGGTGCTGCTTATGCTGAAGAGGGGCGCGACGCGGCGGTATTGCTTGGCGATCCAGGGCGGTGCTACGCCGTAGCCAAGGCGCAGGCCGGCCAGGCCAAAGGCCTTGGAGAAGGTGCGGCCCACTACCAGGTTATCGTACTCTTTCACCAGCTTTAGCAGGCTCTTTTCGGCAAATTCGGCATAAGCCTCGTCCAAGAAAACGATGGCATTGGTTCCCTCTACAATCTCCCTCACGTTTTCTTCCGAGAGAGCATTTCCTGTGGGATTGTTGGGTGAGCAGAGAAATACCATCTTGATTCTTTCCGGGATTTTCGTGTCCACCGCAAAGCCGGAAAGCCTCGGTTGGTATTGGGGCACAGCCCCGCAGAGTTCTACCGCCACGCCATAGAAATTGTAGGTGGGCACGGGAATGAGTGCTGTGTCTCCCGGCCCCAGGAAGATGCGGCAGATAGTAGTTATGATCTCATCCATGCCAGCTCCCGTGATCAGGCACTCTTCGCGATAGCCCGTGTACTCAGAGAGACTCTTTACAAAGGGTCGGGAGTCAGGATATCTGTGCATCGGCACATCCTTTAAGGCCGCCCTGACCCGAGGGCTGGGGCCGTAAGTGTTTTCATTTCGGCTGAGCATAACAATGCGCTCTTCAGGAATGCCGAATCTTTGCGATATCACAGATGGGTCGGGCCCTGCCTCATCTTCCTCCAGATCTGATAGGTAGGGCAGCACATTATTGGTAAAATCTGCCAACACTCTCACAGGTTTTCCCTGGATGGGGATGATATTTAGCCATTGGCCAGCAATTCAGTATCCGGCAAAACAAAATCCTTTTATCTTTTCTCGGCCTTACGTACCGGCATGTTCAAGATCGGTTTTGTAAAGCTCGGAAACATAGCTACCTCGACGGCTATTGACCTCTCCCTTGATGAAATTGCGGAAAGAACTGACCTCGAATTCAAGATCGTCAGCTTCGGCCCCAAGATGACCAAGAAGGAGGGCGAGGCCTCAGTCGAACTGTTGGCCTGGCAACCTCAATTGGTGGTCATCAGCAGCCCCAACGCCGCGACGGCCGGGCCGACGGCCGCGCGCGAGCTGTTCAAAGGGCTGCCCACCATCGTCATCTCCGATGGCCCTGCTAAGAAGGAAGCGCGCGAGGCTCTGGCCGCGGAGGGCTTCGGCTACATCATCCTGCCCATGGACCCGCTAATCGGTGCCAAGCGAGAGTTTCTCGACCCGGTGGAGATGGCTCTCTTCAACTCCGATGCGCTCAAGGTACTGGCTGCTTGCGGAGCCATCCGGCTGGTTCAGGAGGAGCTGGACGGTGCCATGGCCAGCATCCTGGCTGGCCAGGCCAAGCTACCCGTCATTTTGGCCACGCCCGAGAAATGCGCTGCACGCATGGACTTTTCCAATCCCTATGCTCGTGCCAAGGCAGTGGCAGCTCTTTACATGGCGCAGGCCGTTGCCGGCATCGATGCTGCTGCCTGCTTCCGCCTCAAGGAGCTGGAGGCTATTTCTCTTACAGCTGCTGCTGGTCACGAGGTCATGCGGGCGGCAGGCCGCCTTGCAGACGAGTCCAGAGAGCTGGAGAAGGCGGGCGATAGCGTCTCCCGCAAGCCCCATGCCCGCACCGGCGAGCTCATGAAGAAGACCCGGCTGCTGGAAAAGCCGGAGAAGATCTGAGAATACTTTCGCCCCGCGTGGCTGGAGGCTTTATGGAGGCCGGTGCAATGAGTATCTGTGGCAAGGAAGACTTGCACCGGCCCTGCACGCTTCTGGGCAAAAAGGGTGGCCTTACAGATGATAATTGTTGCCACCTTCTTGGCCATCTCGACTTTCGTATATTTCATATAATATTCATTTCTCAGCAAGGGGCTTTTCGGAACATCAAAACAATTTCTCGCGACGCAATTCTAATATCTCGCCTGCTTATGCCATTATCATTATTGTCTGCTCAACTCATCCATAGATATCGGTTGAACTCCATGAATCCAAATGGGCATTTCACTGGTGAAGGATTCTCAGGAATTTCGCGCATCTGTTGAGTTCATGCCGCTGAAACGAATCCTATTAGAATTCCTTGGTGCCCGGAAGATCGATTAAGCCTGATCCTGGAAAATCAAATCGACCATAATTAAATCAAAAAATTACAAAATAGTTTCTCATATTTTTTACAATCAATCTAGAGTAGAATGTCTTTCTTCACCAAATTTCTTTAGTAAAATATATGATAAAATACTAATAAAATTTTATGTTGTAATCATAAACTATTAATATGATTAAGAATAATTATATTCTTAGCAAAATCTGCTGGTATTTCGCTAAGAATAACACCTAACGGTTTGGAAATATGTCAAATTAAAGGAGAAATTTTTATGACAGACAAAAAAGACATTCAGATTAGAATAATTCCAACTCGGAAAGAATTTGAAAGTTATGATCTAAAAGAGGAACCAATAGTAGAGGAGATTATTCGAGGTCAAGTTCTTCCTGGTCTGGAAGGCGATTATTATCGCGCCGATGTAAAAATCAAGCGCAAGGCCGATCAAACACCAGAGTATCTAATTGCCTATTTGTTGAGGAAAGACATCTATCTGGCCGAAATTGCCAGAGTAGATTTGACAGACGACTTTAAAGTAAAAAAAGTTAGCTATAATTATGAATATAGTGAGGACGAAGAAGGTGGGGCTGAAAAAACAGATTTTTTTGCAGGTAAATATGACTTTGTTGTGGGCACGCCGGTCGATGATATCCCAACTGCAAAAGCAGCGGTAGAATACTTATGCAATTTGATCACGGCATCTGGATTTAGGTGCTTAAAATTGTTGGGCAAGGATGCTAACTTGAGCAATTACAAGATGTATTTAGCCACCGGAATCGTTGGATTTGTTAACGTTGGCCATGGCAATACACAAGGAATTGCCCTCTATGATGGATTTCTCTCGTATACTTGGTTCCAAAGCCTTTCCAATCAGCCCCTTAAACCAGCTGTTGTATATTTCAACTCTTGTCAGGTACACAATGATCCGTTGAAATCAGCGATTATAAAAGCGGGGGCAAGAACATTTATTGGCGGAATTGTCAACTTGAGCATTGGACCTTCTGAAGAAGTCTGCAAATGCTTCTGGAATAGAATTATGAATATATTGACTCGAATGGATGATGCCTTAAGACAATGCGAAAAAGAAAAATATCACACAGCTGGGGCGCATGGGATCGCAGGATACCTTGGACTCTTTACAAAATGGTATAATGATAAAATTTTGGTCCGAACTCATGCAAAAATTGGGAGTCAAATGGCTTGGGCCCTATTTACAGATAGCAGTTGGATAAGCATTCGCCCGAGTTCAACTGATGGCGTTGCCAATGTATTCAAAGTACTTTGCATGGGATTGGCCTTAAACCGCAAGGTTGACGTTTATATCAATGATGGACAGATTGAACAGGCAACTTTGAAATGATGTTCTATATTGGAATATTAGCAAATCGGGAATATTTAAATTTAATACAAAAGAGGTGGGAAAGATGTGGTATAACGACAAAATTGTAGTAAGGACGCATTCAAAGATTGGAACGCAAATGTGTTGGGCAATAATAAGTGGCGTGCCGATAACTGGCTGGATTAGAATTAAGCCGGCAACACCTGATGGCGTTAGCAATGTTTTCGCGATTCTGTGCATAGCGCAGGCAACAGGGCGTCACGTAGATGTTTACATTCCAAGCGGGGAGATTGAGCAAGCCACTTTGCGTTAATACTAGTTGGAGAGAACAAAAAGCAATGTAGTTGAAATGAGGAGTTGAAATGAGGAGTTGAATCATTGATGATATCTGAAATAACAGTCAAAGTAACATTAGGTCCTCCATCTGCAGCTTCAGCTGAGAGCTCTGAAGGATATGCAAGAGTGGAGGCTATTCCGAATCCTCCGGATGCATTTGAATCAAGCGCCATTACTTTTTATGTGCCACCGGTTCCAGATGCGGTTGAGGAATCTGGAGGAAGATTCGCAGAGATTCCAGTGCCAGAATTGGAGGAAACGAGATTGGAACGCGGAGAAATTGCCCCTCCACAGGAATTTCAAAGTGCTTTAGAGGAAAAAGCCTCCTCTTCATCAATAAATAAGGTCAGAATTATCGGCGAGATATCACCGCCAGAATAGCTATATATTGCCCTTCCGCAAAAGTTATGGGACACATTTTTTATATTTTTTGCTGCGCTCACGAAGCCTGAGAAGATATATAAAATAGAATACTTTCGCCCCGCGCGGCTGGAGGCTTTATGGAGGCCGGTGCAATGAGTGTCTGTGGCAAGGAAGACTTGCACCGGCCCTACACGCTTCTGGGCAAAAGATGGGCAGTCTTCCCATTCACCCCATTTTATTTGGCATTTCAGTGTTCGCTTTTAGTTGAATCCGGCTGTTGCCCTCGATGGATTTAGCTATCACAGCCATTTGTTTTTCTCTTCGCCAGGAGGATTGGCATAAAATGCCTCATGGAAAGAGCTTTAGCATCCTAGTGCTCTACTGTCTCTCGAATGGCTCTGCTGGAGATCAAGGGCGTATCCAAACAATTTTTCGCGGACGGAAAAGAGATGGTAGCCCTGCAGGATATCAACCTGAAGATTGAGGAGAATGAGTTCATATGCTTCATAGGCCCCTCCGGCTGCGGTAAGACCACATTGCTGCGCATAGTGGCCGGTCTAGAGGAGGCGACAGATGGCATCGTAACTCTCGATGGCGATCCCATAATAGGTCCCGGTCCGCAAAGAGGCATGGTCTTCCAGGAGTACTCGCTATTCCCGTGGCGAACGATCCTCGGTAATATCGTCTTCGGTCTAGAGTTGAAAGGCATACCAACAGATGAGCGCCTTGCCCAAGGCAGGCAGTATCTGAAGATGGTGGGCCTGGAGCGCTTTGAGACGCGCTATCCTCACGAGCTGTCCGGGGGCATGAAACAGCGTGTAGCCATCGCTCGCGCTTTGGTAAACCACCCCAAGGCTCTGCTCATGGATGAGCCCTTCGGAGCCCTGGACGCCCAGACTCGCAATATCATGCAGTCCGAACTTCTGCGCATCTGGCAGGAGGAGCGAAAGACGGTGGTCTTTGTCACCCACAGCGTTGACGAGGCCATATACCTCGCGGATCGCATTGTGATCATGTCCGCCCGGCCGGGAAGGATTAAGGATATCATTGAAATACCTCTTGCTCGCCCCCGAAACAGAACCAGCTCCGAGGTCAATAGTATAAGGGATCGCATACTCAGCGACCTGCGCTCTGAGATCGTGACCTGTTAAGGATATGATTTTATATCGCTATAGACCACTTACATCATAGCCTATTTTTCATTGGTGAGGTAGTATGGTCGGATCTAGGTGGATGGAACTCCCGCGCATTGTAGCGGTAGGTAGTGGTGCGATACTGGAGCTACCGGAGATCTGTTCCAGCCTGCACCTCAAAGGGCGCGCCCTCATCATCACCGGTCCGCGTACCCATGATGTGATGGGAAAGGCCATTTTCAAGCTCTTAGAGGATGGCGGCTATCAGCCCGAGACCCTTATTTGCAGCGCCTCCAAGCTGGAAGAGGTAGATCGCGCAGAGCATTTGGCGCGGGAGATTGGGGCAGGCTTTCTTATTGGCGTAGGGGGCGGCAGATCGATAGACATTGCCAAGCTCGCTTCCCTCAGGGTGGATGCGCCCTTTCTCTCTGTGCCCACGGCCGCTTCGCATGACGGCATCTGCTCCTCCCAGGCTTCTTTGACGGTCAACGGGGAGACCACATCTATCAAAGCGCAATCCCCTCTGGCCATTGTGGCCGACAGCAAGATTATAGCCCAGGCACCGGCGAGGCTACTATCTGCCGGATGCGGCGACATCATCTCCAACTTCACTGCCATATTAGACTGGCAGCTGGCCCATCGCCTGCGAAATGAGGAGTACAGCGAATATGCTTCCGCTCTCTCCAGCATGACGGCGCACATGATCGTTGAGCTCGCGGCAGATATCCGGCCGGGCCTAGAGGAATCTGCCAGGATAGTAATCAAAGCCCTGATATCCAGCAGCGTGGCCATGAGCATAGCTGGTTCGTCCCGCCCGGCCAGCGGCTCAGAGCACAAGTTTGCCCATGCCATGAACAGAATAGCCCCGGGAAGGGCTCTGCATGGCGAGCTTTGCGGCCTGGGCACCATCATGATGATGTATCTGCATGGTGGGGACTGGAAGATGATAAAAAGGGCTTTAGCCCTGGTAGGCGCCCCCACCACCGCCGCAGAGGTAGGTTTGGATGATGAGATCGTGATCTCGGCCCTGGTCGATGCCCATGAGATTCGACCGGAACGCTATACTATCCTGGATACAGGCCTGAATAGAATGGCGGCGGCCAAGGCTGCTGAAATCACAGGAATAATTTAAAATAAAAAAATAAGCAATAATGGTAATGATGCATGAAATAATGATAAAATGGGTATGATCGTGTAATGTTAAAAAAATATAATAATAAAAAAAAATCAAGATAAACAATAATTAAAAATGATAATCTTGAAAAAAGGAGAATGAAACTATGTCCGAGGCAGCTACACAAATTACTCTGATTGGAACGAAACTTGCCAGCATTGGCATGGAGTTCACTTTCGTGGGCCCTACACCGGAATGTGAAACCTGTAAGCTCAGAAATACGTGCATCAACCTGGAGCCGAAAAGGCGTTACCGAATATTGGGGACCCGTGGGGAGCTGGTTCATGAGTGCCCCATTCATGAGGCAGGAGTGCGAGCGGTAGAGGTGGCGGAAAGCCCCATAATCGCGGCCTTCGACGCCAGAAAGGCATTTCCCGGGTCCAAGATCGTATTTGAGGCCATGAAATGCGATGATCCCGAATGCAGCATGTATGATATGTGCCACCCATTGGGACTGAAAGATGGAGAGAGATGCACTATTGTAGAGATCGTTGGTGAAGCACCGGAGGACTGCCCGCGCGGGAATGTCTTGAAGCTGGTGGAGTTTCGTCGCTAGATGAAGAATATCAAGATGAAAACTCTCACCTACTCAAAAAATATTTTTCTTCCCGTGACGGACCTCTGCAGGAATCGTTGCGGCTACTGCTCTTTTCGAAAGGAACTGAAAGATGCCCATTTGATTTCCAGAACCGAAGCGAATCAGCTGCTGGAACAGGGTGCACTCGCGGGTTGCAGCGAGGCGCTTTTCACGATGGGCGAGTGTCCCTGGGCGGTCTCGGGCTTCGAAAGCATCCTGGCTGCTGCTGGCGTCGCGGATCTACTGGACTATTTGGTGGAGCTGTGTGAGCTTGCCCTTGAGTTTGGGCTCTTGCCTCATACCAATGCCGGCCTGCTTGGGCAAGAAGATTTGCGGCGCTTGCAACCGTATAACGCCTCCATGGGACTGATGCTGGAGACGACAGCCCTGCTGGAGGCACATGCAAAGTCACCGGGAAAGAGGCCCGATTTGAGGTTGCGGTACATGGCAATGGCCGGCAGGCTTCGTATACCTTTTACCACAGGCATAATGGTTGGCATAGGCGAAAGCTGGCAGGACCGGGTAGAATCGCTCACAAAAATTGCCCATCTGCATAGAGCCTTCGGTCATATTCAGGAGGTCATAATCCAGCCGCTTGATCCCAAACCGGGAACGGCTCTGGAAAAGGCACGCTTGCCTGGGATGATGGATCTGTATCGAACGGTAGAAGCGGCGCGCGAGATTCTTCCGCCTGATGTAGCCATTCAGGTTCCTCCCAACCTGGTGGACCCGCGTCCTCTGGTCGCAGCCGGTGCAACCGATCTGGGTGGAATTAGCTCCGTAACCCTGGACGGCATAAATCCGGAAAGAGCTTGGCCGGATGAAGAAGAACTGCAAAAAAGCCTATCTGATTATAACCTTAGAGAGAGGTTGCCCGTCTATCCTCGCTTTATTGACCTGGGTTGGCATGGCAGCAAAACTCGGTCGTTGGTGGACTATTTGGCGGGCGAGGACGGCCTTCGGGTGAAAAAGTATATCTTCTAAGGCGGGATGGAAAGTAATCTTGTGAAGAAGAATTGGCTTGAGATTGGATTAAGTAGCGGCCTCGTGTTTCTGATGATCGTCCTCATTTTTGGGGCACAAATAGCCCTTCCCGCAGAGCTGAGATCTTCGAGCTTTGCTCTGATCGTCCTGCTCTTTATGGTGGCCATGGGCTTTGTAGGATTGAAACTCGTGGATATGTAGCGACGTTAAATATAAATATAATAATACACATTTTCCTTCGCGGGGTTTTTTAAATGGCTGGATTTCTGGAAAAGCTCAAGCTCATAGGAAAGGCTACAGAGGAGGATTACTCTGAGGTCGATCTGGGTCAGTTCGAGGAAGCGGGCGGTTCCCCGGATATGATATTAAGGGTGGCAGAGCTGGGAAAGATCGAGGTTCTGCCCGAGATCAAGCAGGAGATTTATGCCGGCAATATCGTCCTGGTGGATATCGCTGGGCTGAAGCGGGATAAAGCTGCTCTGGATAGGGCCATTGGTGAACTTAAAAAGGCAGTCGAAGACGTCTCTGGGGATATAGCCGGAATTGGTGACGATCTCATCGTTTTAGTGCCTAGCGGCATAAAAATCGACCGCGAAAAGGTGGTCGGGAGCAAAGATTGAATCTAACCACAATGGCGAGCTGTCCCATTTGCTCTGCGCAGATGCAGTTTTGCTGGGAGACGGCAGACATACCTCATTTTGGAGAGACCATGGTCATCGCAGGAGTCTGTGACTGTGGCTATCGGCACAGCGATACCATTCTCTTGACGCAAAAGGAGCCGGTGCGCTTCACTTTGAATGTGACGAGCATTGAGGATTTGGATGCAAGAGTGATTCGCTCCTCCAGCGGCACACTGCGCATCCCGGAGCTGGGCGTGGACATCGAACCTGGATTTGCCTCGGAGTCGTACATATCCAACGTGGAGGGTGTCCTTGACCGGATCAAGGGCGTAGTGGGCTTTGCCACGCGCTCGGCGAGAGAGGCGCAAAGCCTGGAAAGTACCATGAAGGGCGAGGAGATCTTAGAGAAGATCAATCTCGCCAGAGACGGACGCTTTCCTTTTACCCTCATTCTCGAGGATCCCCTGGGAAACAGTGCAATTGACTGCGAAAAAGCTGCGAAATCAACTCTTACGGATGAGGACGTGGCTTGTCTCAAGACGGGCATGATAATTGTGGACGTCTGAAATGCTGGCATAAAATGTTGGTTTAAAATGCTGGTCTTGAGTGGCGGCACGGGCACGCCCAAGCTTCTTATGGGCTTAAAGGAGCTTTTAAAGCCGGAGGAACTCTGTGTGGTGGTAAACACGGCGGAGGACATCTTTATCTCCGGGAACTACATTTCTCCGGATGTCGATTCCGTGCTCTACACACTGGCCGATATGATCGATGAGAAAAGGTGGTGGGGCATAAAAGGAGATCGGACCCTGACCCATGACTTTCTGATCGCGATGGGTGTCAAAGAGATGCTGCAGGTGGGGGACAAGGATCGAGCCGTTCATATCTTTCGCTCCGAGCTTCTTCGAAAGGGCGTCAAACTCAGCCAGGCCACACAGGCCCTGGCAGAATCTCTTGGGGTGGAGCAGCGGGTTGTTCCCATGACGGACGACATTGTTTCTACTATGGTTTCTACATCGGAAGGCGTGATGCACTTTCAGGATTTCTGGGTAGGTCGCAGGGGAGTGCCGGAGGTTCTATCCCTCTTTTTTGCGGGCATGGATGCCGCTCTTCCCTGTCAGTCTTTCCTGGATCTGCTGGAAAAAGAAGACACCATTCTCATCGGTCCCAGCAATCCCGTCACCAGCATCGGCCCTATTTTGGCCCTGCAGGGCGTGCGCGAGAGGCTGCGGGATAAAAAGGTGATTGCAGTGAGTCCATTCATCGGGAATAAGCCAAGAAGCGGCCCTGCTGCTAAATTCATGGCGGCCTGCGGTGTTCCGGCCAGCGATGAAGGCGTGCGGGCATTGCTTGGCAAGGTAGACCTATTTGTTGTGGATAAAAAAAGCAGCTATCGAGGAGAATGCCAGCGCATGAGCACGCTCATGAGGACGAGAAAAGAGTGCGTCAAGGTGGCGAAAGAACTGCTGGCGTTGATTAAAGGCGCTGGGGAAACACAGAGCTGAATTGGCATCTGGGCAGTTTTAGCAGGATTGTTATCTCGTTTTTTCCTTTCAGCCTTGGTGGGGGGCCTGGATATGCTTATCAAGGCCTAGCAGAGATATTCGTCTGCCAGGAATCTGGTTTGGGCTGATCTCATGTTCTTAGGAGTAGACCACGGAACCACTGCCATAAGATTTGCGACCTCAGAGGGGCACTGCTGGGACCTTACCAGGCAAGAGGCGAGCTGCCTCTCTGCAGAAGAGATTGTAAAGCTGATTGCTCAGAATTTGGGCCTTGACGCAGTTGACCTTGTAGCCCTCAGTTACTCCATGGGAGACGGTTTAACTCGGATTGTGAGGCTACAGGATGCACCCAACCGTGGCCTGGTTCGGCTGGATGGAGCCGGGCTGCATGTGGGTGGTGGCACAAAGGTCTTTGAGGCCATCAGAGCCTCGGGCTGGCCGGCTATCCTTCTGCCTGGCATTCATCGTGGCAGCGATGTAGATCCCAGGCTGAAGGTTTTCTCTCACGGCATGAGTCCGGAAAAGGTTGGCCTGGCCTATGGCGTTTTTAGGGGAAAAAGCGATAGCTTCATTGTATGCGATGCCTCCTCCAATACAGTAACGTTTGCCGTGCTGAGGGGGAAGATCATAGGCGCTATTGACGCGCCCGTCTTTGCCCCCGGATTGATGCAGGGTCCATTAGACGTCCAGGCCATAAGAGACGTCGACTCCGGGAAGATGACGGCAAACCAGGCCTTCAACTGCGGGGGCATTCTCTCCAAGATGGGAAAGGCAAGCCTGGAGCAATGCAAGCCGGAGGAAGTGAGAGAGGCTTTAGAATCCTTATCATTGTTCGCGGCCATGGAGATCAATGCCCTTCTCGTCCTCTCTCGCGACTGGGGTGAGCCAAATCCTGATCTTTTCTTAGCAGGAAGCCCGGCCACAAGGTTGTGCGGGCGCGTATCCGAGCTTCTGGGCCGGAATGTACAGCCGCTGGGCAGGTATGCGGCAGCACAGGGCTGTGCCTGGATCGCCAACGATGTATTTAGCGGCTCGGAGAACATCCTGGGAATTGTCGTTGATGAACCAGTCCGTCGCTGAAGAAAAGTTGATTTGCCTATCTGGGATTGATACATATTCATGGAGCCGATTTCAGAGAAAGACGTAAGGGAGCTGGAAGATCGGGCTGCATATCTTAAAGGGGAAAAGGCCAGAGCTTTAAAAGATGTGGTGGCAGGGGCCCTGGCCAGGGCGGAGGCTTCTCATGCAGGCACGGAGCTGGTTGACCGTCTCGATGTCCTTTTATTATCTCTCACTGAGGCATCACGTGATGTTTGCACCAATACCAGATGTCCTCATTACAACGAGAAATGCAAAATGAGATGAAAGAAATAGATGAAAAAGATAGATGATCGTAATAGTAGTCCTGGCTTGAGCCAGGACTAAGATAAAGAGAACTTTATCAAGATTTACCTTACGCCTGACTTGCTATCCGACCACTTGTTCAGGAACGTGGGAAGGGCTACGACAAGAATGCCAAGAATAACTATTGCGTATATCTGAGACATGATATCCATCTCTTTTCACCTCCGGGAAATTGGGCAGATTAGCCAAAAGCTCTACGAGTCCGACCGTGATAAACTT
The DNA here is from genome assembly GCA_035527135.1 of Methanothrix sp. Lineage (GTDB taxonomy): Archaea > Halobacteriota > Methanosarcinia > Methanotrichales > Methanotrichaceae > Methanothrix. The sequence goes on from DATLBD010000195.1 coordinate 13,059, forward strand.
TTTGCTGCATGATTCGTTATGTGTGGTCCTGAATGGTTGGACGTTATATACTCAGGCAGGTTTCTTATATTCTTCAAACATCATTTAATTCAGTCTCCATCCGATTCAGGAACATTCCCAATTTGCATCCTTATGGTAGCTTTGACCAGAATGCAATATCTGGCGTCTGTAGATACCATTTAGTGTCAAGAGACTCATGCAACCTTACTGTATTGCATCAATTCACGAAATTGTCAAAATTTTCAAACTTAAACCTGCTAATTTCATAGGTGTCGTTCCCTTTTTCCATGCCCCTTCGATGGGTATTTAAAGTCAAAGCTTTCGGGGCTACACAATTTAAATACGGCGGCGGAAAGTATTTATATAGCAGAAGTAAAAAGGATCATGTCCGTTTTCTGATTTTAGTTGAGGTAATTAGATGGTCGAGGTGTTCAAAGGTACAACTACGGTAGGTGTACTCTGCGATGGGGGTGTAGTCCTTGCATCGGAGAGCCGTGCTACCATGGGCAGCTTCATAGCCAGCAGCACAGCCAAGAAGATCTATCAGGTCGACGATCTGGTGGGTCTGACCACGGCAGGTGCGGTCGGAGATGCTCAGTCGCTTGTCCGGATGGTTCAGGTGGAGGCAAGACTGTATAAGATGCAGAGGGGCGAGAACATGACCGTCAAAGCCGTAACTTCCATGCTGGCCAATATACTCTCTTCTCGTCGCTACTATCCCTTCATGGTCCAGCTTGTCATGGGTGGCGTAGACAGATACGGCCCCAAGATCTATTCGCTTGACGCATTGGGCGGGCAGATCGAAGAGCGCAAGGTTGTCGCAACCGGTTCAGGATCGCCCGTAGCCTACGGTGTGCTGGAATCCATGTACAAGCCTGGCGTAAGCATCGAGGATGGAACGGTGCTGGCTGCCAAGGCAATTCATAATGCCATGAAGCGTGATTCCGCTTCGGGCGATAAAATCGAGCTCGTCAGAATTACAGATAAATATGAGGAGGTAGGCGAGCCGGAGTTTTCGGAGATTATGAAACTCCTCTGATCTTTTTTGGATGTGTTCTATTGTCAGTAGAAGAAGTACTTTTTGAGCTCAAACGAAAGGTGCAGAGCAAGCTGCCTTCCGATATTGGTGTCACTGGGCTGGAATTCGAGGGTCCGGAGCTTGTCATTTATACCGATGACCCAAAGAAGCTAGCAGACGACGGCGAGATCATACGTAACCTGGCCAAGGAGCTCAGGAAGCGCGTAGTGGTGCGACCGGACCTGAAGGTATTGGCAGAACCTGAAATTGCCAAAACCAAGATCCAGGAGGTTGTGCCCAAAGAGGCAGTCCTCACCAACTATTACTTTGACGGAGAGACCGGAGAGGTGCAGATCGAGGCGGAAAAGCCGGGCCTGGTTATCGGTCGCCATGGCGCAACCTTGCGCGAGATTACCAAACTGATCGGCTGGACCCCAAAAGTGGTCCGAACTCCACCGGTGCGCTCGACGACCATCGCCAACATTAAGGATTATCTGCGCAGTGTGCAGACGGAGCGAAAAGCCATCTTGCGCACGGTGGGCCGGAAGATCCACCGAGATCTATCTTCCAAGGATCAATGGGTCAGGATCTCCACACTAGGAGGCTGCCGCGAGGTAGGCAGAAGCTGCATGCTCCTCTCCACACCAGAGTCTCGCATTATCATCGACTGCGGCATAAACGTGGGATCGGACGACTCAGCAACGCCTTATCTCTATGTGCCCGAGGTCTATCCACTCAATCAGATCGATGCTGTGGTCCTGACGCATGCCCATCTGGACCATGCCGGCCTGGTCCCCATGCTTTACAAGTACGGTTATGAAGGGCCTATCTACTGCACTCCCCCAACCCGAGATCTTGTTGTACTTCTTCAACTGGATTACATCGAAGTGGCCGGACGCGAGGGGAAGAGGATACCATATGACTCCAGCATGATTCGCGAGGCACTCAAGCATACCATTACCCTCAACTACGGAGATGTAACGGATATCGCGCCCGATACCAAATTGACCATGCACAATGCCGGGCATATCCTGGGCTCTTCCATCGCGCACTTCCATATCGGAGACGGCCTTTACAATGTAGCTTTTACAGGCGACTACAAATTCGAGAGGACCAGACTCTTTGATCCGGCAGTATGTAATTTTCCGCGATTGGAAACGCTGGTAACAGAGGCCACCTACGGTGGGGCAAACAGCCTTCAGCCTTCTCGCAAAGAGGCAGAGATCAATTTGATAAAAGTGGTCAAGGATACCATTAGTCGAGGCGGCAAGGTCATCATCCCCGCCTTCTCTGTGGGGCGCAGCCAAGAGGTCATGGTTGTCCTGGAGGAGGCCATCAGAAAGAAGGTGATAGATGAGGTGCCGGTTTGCCTGGACGGAATGATCTACGAGGCCACCGCCATTCATACCTCGTATCCCGAATACCTCAATAACGATCTGCGGGATCTCATATTCCATAAGGGAATCAATCCCTTCCTGGCCCAGTGCTTTGTACAGGTGGAGAACCCCAAACAAAGGACTGAGATAATCGAAGGGCCGCCCTGTGTGATACTGGCGACAAGCGGCATGCTCAACGGTGGGCCGGTTATTGAGTACCTCAAGCGCCTGGGCCCGGATGATAAAAATACGCTGGTAATTGTCGGATACCAGGCAGAGGGAACTTTAGGGCGGCGCATTCAGAAAGGATGGAAGGAATTGCCTCTCTCCGTAGAGGGCAAGACCCAGACGGTGAAGATTAACCTGGAAGTAACCACAGTAGACGGCTTTTCCGGGCACTCCGATCGCCAGCAGCTCATGGAATACATGCGCCGCATCTATCCCAAGCCCGGCCGGGTTCTCACTAACCATGGCGAAGAGGGCAACTGCCTCGATTTAGCCAGCTCCATCTACAAGAGATACAGGATACCGACCATGGCGCCCATGAACCTTGAGACGGTCAGGCTGATCTAAAGATCGCTGCCCTATGCATTGATCTTCAAAAAGCTTTATCAAATTAGAGATATAATACCAATGCGAGGTTCTTTGTGACGGGAAAGAGAACGCGGATCATCAACGATCCATCAGATCTGGTCCCATTGTTGCAGGCTTTCGGCTCTGATGTCCATAAGAAAGTATTCGATGAATTGAGTCGAGAATGGCATACAGAGCGGGAGCTAGTAGCGCTCATTGGCGATGAAGCAAGCGTTCACAGGAGCGTAGCATTACTGCGCAAGAGCGGCCTCGTCGAGACCAAGTGGAGGGTGCCCGAGCCGGGGGCAAGTCCGGAGAAGGAATATCATTCCACATACTCGCGCGTGCAGGCCAGCTTCGGGGCTACGATGGAGGATCTCAGTGAGCTGATCAGCCTCACCTTCATGTCCGACGAGGAGCTGCGAACTGTGATCGAGAAATTGCAGACGATGGTCAATGGCGGCAATAACTCACTCTCCAACCTTTCACGAGAGCTAGGGCTCAGCCAGGTATTCATTCGCGGCGTGGCCAAAAGGGCGGAAGGGCTCGCGGTGAGGGGCCAGCGCATTGAGCCTTACGTTGAGGACTTTTAATGGCGAGTGTGTTGCAGAGCAAGCGAGAAAGCTCTCGTTTTCAGATTCTTGTGGAAATAGCTGCCCATCAGCCCAACCTCCGGCAAAAAGAGGTGGCGGAGAGGCTGGGCGTCACACCCCAGGCTATCTCCGAGTACATCAAGGAGCTGGTAGCGGATGGGCTAGTAACCACGGATGGGCGGATGCGTTACAGCATCACCAAAGAGGGAGTGGAGTGGCTGCTGGAGAGTGCAGCCGAGCTGAAGCGCTATGCACGTGTGGTGATGGAGGAGATCATAAGCCACGTCTCCGTCTGGACGGCCATAGCCGAAGCCGATCTGGCTGAGGGCGAGCGCGTATCCCTGGAGATGCGTTCCGGCCTTCTTTATGCTGATAAAAAAGAAGGGATCGAGGCCAGCGGAGTTGTCATTAGCGATGCAGGGGCCGGAGAAGACGTAGGTGTCTCAGACCTGCGGGGACTGATAAGCCTTGATGAAGGAAGGGTCTTTCTCTGCAAGGTGCCGCGCGTACAGATTGGCGGCTCTCGCAAGGTCGATTTGAACGCTCTCTCGGATCAGCTTTCCAGAGCGAAGATGGTGGGCTGCCTTGGTATCGAGGCATTGGTGGCGCTGCGAAAGGCGGGGCGCGAGCCGGACATCATCTTTGGGGCCAAGGAGTTCGCAGTGGAGGCGGCATATCACGGCATCAGTTCCGTGATCGTCAGTGTGGATGAGCAGATTCCGGGGCTTCTTACGCGCCTGGAGTCCGAGGGCCTGAAATACGAGCTTATCGACCTTACATTGGGATAAATATTTTAAGAATGACTTTTCAGGTTTTGGCTCAAGCGGACAGGTCCCGCATACTATTACTGCCTCAAAGCGGAAACAAGGTTCTTTTTGAGGGGTATCTGCGCTTGAAGGATATGCCCCAGGGACCGAGGGCCTTCAAATTCCTGGTGAAAAAAGATGAGCAGGCTGAGAGATTTCTTCCTCCCGAGGACGCTTTGCGAATGCTGCGCAAAGCTGGGGCCATTTATCTTGCCCGTGGCGACAGCGCAATGGAAAAGAAGTTCATCGAGCTTTTGGAGTCCTATCAGCTCGGATACAGGTTCGTACAGGTCTGCTATCATTGCCTCGGCCAGAGAAGAGTCACTTACGTCGGGCAGGAGGCCATAACCTACAAAGGTAGGCGCATCTGCGAGAACTGCGCGGCTGCGGAGCTGCTCCGCGAGGCGGATTTCCGCGGGCTTGGCCGCGCTGCCAAGGCTCATCTGGCCAGGATCTTGAAGACGAGGCGCAACTTAGACGATGTGGTGGGCCTGCTGTCTTTGCAGAGGCTGGAGCCGGAGCTGACCCTTTTTGACACCATCCCCGCCAGTCGGGAGGAGCCCACGCTGCCCTTGGAGTCCATCGCTCTGCCTAAGGCCCTCATGGAGCTTTTAAAGAAGAGACTGACCAGGCTTCTGCCCGTGCAGTCCAGGTCGGTGCAGGCGGGCCTTTTGCAGGGGAGAAATCAGCTCGTTGTCTCGGCTACAGCCACAGGTAAGAGCCTGGTGGGGGAGATGGCCGGAGTGAAAAACCTGCTGGAAGGAAAGGGAAAACTGCTCTTTTTGGTGCCGCTCGTGGCCTTAGCCAATCAGAAGTTCGATCAGCTCAGCGCTTACGGCGCACTCGGCTTTCAAACATCCATCCGAGTAGGCGTAAGCCGCATTCGCCTGGGAAAGGGCCGCAAGATTCCCAAGAGCCTCGATGCCGACATCATTGCCGGAACTTACGAGGGCATAGATCAGGTCATTCGCACCAAGAAGAGCCTGGGAAGGGTGGGCACGGTTGTCATCGATGAGGTGCACATGCTGGAGGATGCCGAGCGGGGACACAGGCTGGCGGGCATGATCGCCCGACTGAAGAACGCTGCCCCCAAAGCCCAGTTCATCTTCCTCTCTGCCACGGTGGGAAATCCTGCCGCGTTAGCCAAACAGCTGGGGACGACGCTGGTGGAGTACGAGGTGCGGCCGGTGCCCATCGAACGGCACCTCATCTTTTCCTCCGGGCCGGAGAAGCGCAAGCTTTTGCGGGAGCTGTCCAAAGAGGCCCAGGCCTTGACATCCTCTACGGGCTACCGGGGCCAGAGCATTATCTTCACCAACTCCAGGAAGAATTGCTATAACCTGGCCGATGCCATTCCCGGAGCTGCCGCATATCATGCCGGCCTACAGTACCCGGAGAGAAAGAAGATTGAGGAGCTTTTTGGGCAGGGCAAGATTCACACAGTGGTCACCACGGCAGCTCTGGCAGCCGGCGTGGACTTTCCTGCCTCGCAGGTGGTCTTTGAATCTCTAGCCATGGGCATTGAGTGGCTGAATGTGCATGAGTTCAATCAGATGCTGGGCCGGGCAGGAAGACCCGGCTACCATGACAAGGGCCTGGTCTACATCCTGGCTGAGCCGGGACGACGCTTCTCTTCCGGACGGGGCGAGTCGGAAGATGAGATGGCCCTCGCCTTGCTGCACGGCCAGATGGAGGACGTGGCCCCGGAGTTTGAGGAGGCACAGCAACTGGAGGAAGTGCTGGCCAATGCCGTGGCTGCGCGCTCACGAGATGAGCTGGTGAAGCTGCATCAGCTTACAATCGGCCTGGATGACCTGAACAGCTCACTCACATCTCTGGAGAAAGCGGGGCTGGTTAAGGGCATCGTGCCCACTCGTTTGGGCGAGGCGGCTGCGGCGCATTTCCTGGCCCCGGAGCAGGTGGCCAGCATTGTCAGACTGCTGGGCAAGGGCAGGTCTCCCCTGGAGGTGGCGGTGGAGCTGGAGAGCTTTGAGGCCCTCTACCTCAAGTTTGCCGAGCGCATCTCCATCAAATTGCACATGCAGATCTCCCAGAGGGCACTACACGGCTCCTTTTTGGACCTGCTCTCCAGCTCCGACCTACAGGAGCTGGATAACAAGCTGCAGAGGTACTGCATGGACTTCTCCCGGGACTTCTTACGTTGCACCTGCAAGGAATCGCCCTACTGTGGCTGTGTCCAGAAGAGCATCTCGCTGCGCATCCTGGATCTGCGGGCGGAAGGCAAGAGCCCGGAGGCGATCATCGATCACTTCAGCGATAGGTACGGGATGTACGCCTACCAGGGAGATTTGATTAATTGGCTGGACCAGATGGTGCGCTACCTGGAGGCCATCGAGTCGGTGGCGCGCGTGCTGGGCAAGGAGGCAGCGGCGAAAGAAGCGAGGGAGAGGAAGAAGAGGGTGGAGGGGGAGTAGATGCTCGAAAACATAGAATCCGAAAGCCCTTGCAAAGGTAGTGTGCCGAGTTTTCTGTAAATTTCTAGCCCCGTATCCACACCCATTCATGCCTCTATGATAGATAAATACTTTCGAATATCTCCCTGCTCTGTATCCCCCTTGTTTCCGAAGGCATATTGGATACATGGTCTTAATATCATTTTACAGAAATGAAATTGTGCTACCAAGTGCAATCTGTGGGCTTAGATCCATATACGAATTTTTGTCACGATTCACTCGAATAATTTATTAATCCCAAATGTTTTCATAACCCGATAAATAATTATTGAAGCTACTAAAGTAAATACTGTAAGAAATATTGGCACAAATATATTATGCAGGTGTAATATATCAGTCAATATCCTTCCCGGAATCGGTATTAAAAAAGGAAATTGAAATAAGTATATATAAAAAGAATACGACCCAATTATCATCATTGGCATCAACAATGGCGTGGTGATTTTTTCTGGAAATGCTACTTTAGTAGCGAAGAACATACCAATTATGAATATTGTCCCGTATATAATAAACTTATATAAATAATCAGATTCTACGGCGCCTGGGAAAAAAAGAAATAAAAGACCTATCGTAAAACCCATGCCGAATAAAATCTTAATATTAGTGAATACATATAAGACCAAAAGACTAAAAAATGTGACTTCTAGTAGCATTACTAGATACCAAAGCTGACCCGCTACAATGTTTTCCCCTGTTACAATGCTCCATGCAAGCTCTTCTATCGGATTCTCAAAGAAATTAAAACCCTGATAGTTCAAACCGAATACGTTTGTAGCTATCCAAATAATTGCCAATAAAAATGGAAGAACTAGAAATGTATAACTGATATACGGTTTGTATAACCTCTTAAATCGCTTTAACATGTATTGTTTTAAGAACACTCTATTTTGTAATTCTAGACGGTGATTATGCATAAGCTTATAGCCTGCAGAAAAAGAAAAAAGCTCCAATCCGAAATAACCCAAAAAACCTACATTATATTGTCCGTATGTTAATGCATGATGGAGTACGATGGAAATAGCTGCCACAGCGTCTATTAATAGCAGACTCTGATTTTTAGCATTCACTTGATAGAGCAATATGGGCAGACTTTTTAAAAGCATCGCCTTCGTTTCTTTTCGGCGTCCACGCCTAGGTCGCATCGCAGTCTTAATTTCAGCTTCAACAAACGGGCTGCCCGCAGCTCTCAGATACAACTGCGATTCAGCACCCCACCTTGATCCCAGCTCCTTGATTGGCCTCTGGTCCTGAAGGTAGGCTAGCACGTCCAAGGAGCTATCAGGGTTTAGGAAGGAAGAGTACTTCGTTCCCTTCTTTGGCCTTGGCTCAGAGCCTGCTTTCTGTGCTTCAGCCTGGCGGCTCTGGACTATCTCCTGGGTTTTGGCTTTCTTCTATTCCATCATGAATCTACAGGCCTAAGTATCCTGAGAGAGAAGACCACAAAAGGATCCGATTATGGACTCCCGACACAGCGTCACCGTCACCCAGCCTCAGACATGGAATTTTAAGGAATTCAAAGGTATGCAAAGTAGCTAAAGATCGCGATTTGATTTCCTTGTTAATGATATGAATTCAATAAAAAATCTAACCAACCAGAACCTTCCCATGCCTGTCGATCTTTCCCTCAGAGATCCTGGTAGAGCTTATCCGGACATGATCCTGAGCAAGCTGATACTCGATCACGGATATCTGGAGAGGCTTTAGGTTTTTCTTTGCTCTCAGCCGGTTGATCTTCTCAGCCATAGGCAAAGTCTCCGGAGAGACGACAATAAAATCGAAGTCTTCATAGATGGAGGAGCCGCATTGGTCGTCGATCTTTATGATGTTGGCATGCTTGATGCCAAAGCACCTCAGCACGATCGCCCTTAAATTCCTCTCCCTGACCTCAAAATTATATACGGCTCTAGTTCTGCTCTCTCGGGCC
>DATLBD010000196.1:0-20950 GCA_035527135.1 Methanothrix sp.
GCTGATCTCGAAAGATTAGAACTAGATTTTGAAACCCAAGTGGAGGTTAGTAAAAATGAGATATATGAAATTGTTCGTTTCGATGGCAGTACTATGCCTTCTGGCAGGTTTTGCCGTAGCAGCACAGAATGGAAATGGTCCGTGTGCAGGCACAGGAATCTGCAATGAAAACTGCAATGAGAACTGCATCGGTAACTGCGAGAATCAGGGCAACTGCGCTCAGCAAAATTGCCAGGTAGGAGAACCCTGCCAGAACCAGAACTGTAAGATGACAGGGCCCCAGGATGGGACTGCCCAGAACGGAAACGGCCAGAATGGAAACGCTCAGGGAATCCAGGATGGGACTGGGCCGCTGAGAGATGGCAGCTGTCAAGAGTAAACTGATCAAATAGCATTCATCAGGGGATTCATTTCCCTGGTTTTTTTGTTTTAAAATAATACAGAAAAGCAACCGCTCAAGTCAACGATTGTCTCGCCTTTCCGCATCACCTCAAAGTGAGGTTGGACGGCGAGAGCAGTCACCTTTTTTACCATCACCCACAATAAAAGCCCAAGGCGCTATGATGACAAGGCCTGTCTGATTTCATGATGAGGATATTGAGTTCTGAGCGCCCTTAAAGATCCCTGCCCGGTATGAGATCACAGCCCGTGCAGCGGTAGCAGCCCGTCAGGGCCTGCCCACCGTCCAGACCATTCTTCTCCAGCGCTCTCTTCAGATAGCGTGCCAGGCCGAGCAGCTGCTGTGCCGAAGGTCTATCCATCTGCACCTTGCCCGCTCGCAGAGGATGGGGATATACGGCTCTCAAGACCGGAATGACGCCCATCTCTGTTAGCTCATCGATGCTCTTGTGCAGGGTTTCATCGGACTCGCCCAATCCCACAATGATATTGCTGAAGACATGGTTCTTGCCGAAGATGCCCACCGCTTCGCTCAGGGCATCCATGATCTCATGGTAGGAGATGCCCGGGCAGACGCGCGGGAACAGATCGCTGTCTACGCATTCCAGGTTGTACTTTACTTCATCTGCGCCTGCGTCCTTTAAAATTCGGTTTACTCCAGGAAAGGGGCTGACGGAAACGCCGATGGGCACGCCAAAGCGCAATAAATCCTGCACGATCCCGGCCACTCGCTCTGCCTCATGTTGCGGTGAGACCTCCACCCCACTGGTCAGGGAGATGGCACGCAAGTGGCCAGTTCGGGCCGCTTCCTCCACCATTTGCAAGACCGTCTGTTTGGACTTTATGCCCCCTCGCAGTTTGGGCACAGCGCAAAACTTGCAGTCGTAGATGCAGCGCTCCGAAACGGTGATGTAGGCTTGCTCCGGGCAGTGCAAGAGCGGCTCTACCAGCCGGCCGCGCGCAACCTCTAAGCCGTCCTTTAAAATGGCCACGCCCGTCGGTCGGCTCTCCAGGCACAGGGGCGAGCTTCCCGCTACAGAGAGGCGAGCGATGTGCGGCCCGGACTGGAAAAAGACGGACTGGCCACCCGCACCAGGGCCTGCTGTAGAGGCCCGGTCGCCCCGGCAAGGCTCTGCCACCTGCACGGTTCCCACTGAAAGGAGAAGCGCCTTGGTCTCAAGATCCATAGCCGCTCATTGGCGTTCTTTCCTTAAAGCCATAATCCTTCCAGCAAAAATAGCAAAAATCCATCTGCTCTAGCCCCATGGGCTCAGCTCTCAATTCTGAGCAAAAAGAGATGGCAGACGGCAATGCCTTATGACACCGTCACCACATTGCTCTGGGCTAAGAGCGGTCGGTTGATATCATCCTGGAACAAGCGGAAGTCGTACTGTCCGGGCGCTCCGGGAAGCCGCCAGACCATGCTGCCGCAGCTTCGCCCCCCCGTAGATCTTTTTCCTGAGTCGAACTTGTCCGGTCGTGTCATGCCGTACATACCGACCACGCTGGCCGGGGCCGCGCCCCAGAAGGTAACGGTAACCGTTCCGCCCGGAGCTACGTGCGAGGGCTCTGCTACCACCTTGTGACCGGCATTCTCCTTCACCACTACGGCATTGCTCGAGGCCAGAGGGGTAGCATCTCCGCCCGCAAACATCTTGAATACGTAGCTGCCCGCATCGGGCGCGGAGAAGATCGCATCACCGCTCTCCCGGCTGCCCAGCATCTGCTGCGCTGTGACATCAGAGGCGCCCTCCCGGTACATGCCGATCCAGTCATCGTTCTGGCCGAAAGCCCCCCGGAAGGCCACATTGATCTTCTCGCAGGTGTACACCGTAGCAGGCGTTGCAAAAATGGCTGGCACAGTCACATTGAAGGGCAGGGACAGGACCATTGTGCCGTTCTTGTCGTGCATGAGCAGCAGATAGGAACCTTCCTCTTGAGGGGCCGTGAGCATGACATCCCCCGAGATATTCTGCCCTAAATAGAGATCATCTTGCAGATCCTCCTGGCCGGCAGCCACCTGGCCCACCCAAACCTCCGAGCCAGCTGGCGCTGTGAAGTTCAGAAACATTTTGCTGCCGGGAAGATGGCTCTTGCCGGAAAGCTGCAAAGCTGTCCCACCAAAGCCCGTGGATCGACCAGGGATGCGGACAGGAGAGGCCTGTGGGTAGAGGTCCACGCTGGGGCCTCCCGGGATGGATAGCTCTGCGTCGCAGATCTTGATGCCCTTGCAGCCCTCGGCAGGATCATTGAAATCGCTGTAATTGTTGCCAACTTTTCCATTATCCCAGTTATCGAAGCTATCGTCGCGGGCATTTTTCTTATTGGAAAGATTGTTCAGGTAAATGGAATTATTGGAGGATACCGAATCCGAAGAGGGCATGCTGTTATAGGATATGACCACACCCTTTCCTTTGGATTGCACCTCTTTGCCCGAGCCAAGGTATGAAAGATAGATGCCTTTTTCGTTTCCTACAAAATCGTTTTTGCGTACGATGTTGTCCCGGCTCCGATCCATGACCAGTGCCCCATCGCAGCCTGCTGCATAATTACCCTCGATGAGATTGGCGTGGCTTTCCTGCAAATTTATGGCCTCAAATCTGTTCTGCAAGAAAGTATTTCCGGAAATCCTGTTTTCCTGGCTGGCTACCAGCTTGCAGCCATACCGATTATCGCTTACCTCATTTTTTTCCAGCAGATTTCGGCTGGCATTCTTCAGCAAAAGCCCTTCGTTGCCGTTTCCCTGAACCACATTGCCGGAGAGGGTGTTGTTTCTGCACATCTGGAGGAAAATTCCGGCATTGCCGCTGCCGCTGGCCATGTTGTTTCTAATTATATTGTCATTGGAGAGCACCAATATGCCGGCATCTCCTGTCCAGCCGCTTGCGCTCTTAGCCCATAAGCCCTCTAGAATGACACCGTCCGCCTTGATGGTTATGGCCGGGCCATTTTCCGATTCCACGCGAGGAAGGCTACCCTCAGAGCTTATGCCTTTGAGGATGAGCGATCTGTCCACCACTAGGCTCTCCTGGTAGATGCCGCTTGAAACCTCAATAGTCTCTCCCCAAGGGGCGGCATCTATGGCCTCCTGGATTCGCTCGCCTGGCTTGACGGATACGACTGCATTCGCGCAATTGGCCAACAGGATGAACGCAAACATTGCGGCTAGGAACCTTAACGGCTTTTGTGGCATGCCCTTCATACAACCTTATGACCTACTCGGCTGTATAAAACGCCATTCCTTCCCATTCCTCCAGTCGCAATACTTCCTAAAAGGCGCTTTTTCATCATCGTCAGCCGTTTCTTGCTCTCAGCCCCGCCTTCAAGCCAACAAAAACCTTTCCTGGTCTTTTCAGGGAGATTTTTAAAGAGGAATGATACAATCCTGACATGCGATATGGGCGCAAGAGTATGATCTCTTAGATCCGAGATGATTGGTTCTATCCAAAAGGGAATGCTCAGCAAAAAGGAAATGAATATGGAAATAAGCGAATTGTTGCTCTACTTTGTATATGCCTTCACCACTATATTCGTCATAGTCAACCCGATCGAGGCCACACTGGTCTTCGTCACCCTCACCGCTTCCCTAAACTCACAAGAGAAGAGCCGAATCTACAGGCGCACAACTCTTGTTGCTTTGGCCATTGCCATTCTCTTCTCCCTGGGCGGGGACGCAGTTCTGCGCGTATTCGGCATCACAGTGGACAGCCTGCGCGTGGCCGGAGGAATACTGCTCTTCCTGGTGGCTATAGACATGCTGCGAGGGCGCCAGCAAAAAAAGGTCACTGAGGTGGAGCTTATAGATGCGAATCAAAGGGAGGATGTCTCCATATTTCCCCTGGCCATACCGCTTCTCACCGGTCCGGGAGCAATAACCACCGTGGTGGTCTTAATGGGCGCGGCAGACAGCCTCATGGAAAAGGGCCTGTTGCTGCTGGCAATCGTGCTGATATTCCTGGCCACATTCTTTATCCTCAAATTCTCGGAGTACATTGATCAGGCCCTGGGAATTACAGGAATAATGGTAATGACCAGGATCATGGGACTGATTTTAGGGGCAGTGGCCGTGAACTTTGTGGCTACTGGGGCCTGGAACTTATACCGGGCGATGGCGGGAGCATGAAGAAAGAACAGGATAGCGCCGTACACGACTTACGTGCTCGACGCAAAAGTGCTCTAAGGAGGTCCGAATGTGGTGGGGAGGAGAAGGAATCATTCCTGCAGTGGTTTTCCTGCGAAATTCCTGAAACTCTGTTTCCCCAGATTGCGGCCCAAGTTCTTTTCCGGTGCGAAAATTGCGGGGAATGCTGCAAAGGTGAAGGCTACGCGCTAGTTGATGAAGCGGATCTGCAAGAGATTGCCGGATCGCTTGGCATTAGCCGATCAGAGGCGAGGGCCAGGTTTACGGATCCCGATCCGGGAAAAAATGCTGGATGCAGGATCTTAAAGAGCATCGGGCCGGATAGAAGCTGCTGCTTTCTTGATGTGCAAGCAAAAAGGTGCATGATTTATAGCAATAGGCCCCGCATATGCCGGACATTTCCCATGCTCAATGCAGATGTGCAATGTGGGGATGCAATATGCTTCTACTCTGACTGCCTGGGGACCGCCCAATTCGTGAAAATGCTGCAGGATAAGAGATGCGATCCGCAGGTTCAAAGGGAAATAGAGAGACTCACGAAGCAGACGCAGAGGCTTGAGACCGTGAGGATATTGCTCTTTGTCTGGCTGCGCCGCATGATGGGGAAAACAGAGGAAGCCGATCATATTTGTCGTATCACTGGGATCAGTCCCCTTCAAGAGGAGAGCGCCTTCAAGAGAGATTGCCTGGCCTACTTCCTGATGACCATAACAACGGAGGGACTGGAAGAGTATCAGTACGAAGGGGAATGAAAAAGCAACGCCTCAAGTAAATTAGCAGCAGGGGAGGTCATCCCAGTACCTTTGACTAGCAGGAACCTGCTTGGCAAGAATTTTATATAAATCTATAGTTTCATTGAGCTGCAAGATGCATTGACCGGACAAGGAATTAATCTGCATGAATCTGTCCCAGAGGTTGACAAATCCTCTGCCAGCCAATCATCGATGATCTGGGTATCAGCTAAAATCATTTAATAACGAAGCGCTGGAATCAGATGCAAGTGATCTGCCGCTGTCTGTGGATGCTACAGATGCGGCTGCTACAAATCCATAGAAAATAGGCAGTATACCTTAAATATACGGCTACGGCATTAATGTGGTCCGATTCGTGAGGACTCTTCAGCATCGAGTTATGGCGCAAGGACGCGATTTTTATGCATTATCCATCCCGCCCCAGGTGGCCGAAGCACTCGGATTAAAGGCTGGTGGACAAATGGTAATCGAGGTCAAGCCGATTAAAAAAGACATTTCCGAGATAGTTTTAAAACCACTCTCTTCGGACGGAGAATCCTAATGCGTAAGTGTGTATATATTATAATTATTACTTCTATGATTAATGGGGTCCAGTCTGCTGTATGTCATGGGCATATACACAACCTTTATCGTTAGATCCTTCAATATTTACACAGGTAAAGAGGGATTGAATATGAAATTAATAACAATATTTGTATTGGCTGCCCTGCTATTGATATCGAATTGTGCAGCTATCTCTTTTGTCCCAACAGCGGATGATTTAGCTTGGTCAAATGTGGTGGTTAAAGACAGTAATGTTATCAGTTCTGATATGGGACTGATTTCTTTCGCGGCCACGAATATGGACATGATCGGCACCAAAAAATATTGCGATTTGACCGCTTCCGACATGCAAGACGCATTAGAAAATAGCCAAATGTATAGGGTTTCACGCGAATTGCAGGAAACAAAAGACTACTGGGAGCAGGCACTTGTAACACTAAAATCCGGTTCCGAGAAAGTTTCGCGGGGATGTACGCTGGGCGATGCTACCCTAATAACACAAGGAAGTAACATGATCAATAAGGGAAATGAATATGTGATGCTTGCTACTAGAGCATTGAAAATCGCACTTGAGTAACTCTATCCGGTCTTTCGGATCGTCTGAATAGAGTGTAACCCGCAAGATTCATATCTTTTTTATGACTTTTACTTAACAAGTCCTTAATCGCTTCTGCCTAACTGCCCATCCCATACATTCCAATTGCCAGCTATCGATTAGCTACAATACAGAAACGGCGCGCTAGATCCAAGCAATCCACCCTAGGCCCGATTTGTTAAGACCTTATGCCATGGAAAAGAGGAAAAAGATGAGAAACGAGACTGCTCCACTTTGGCATGTTTGACCAGAAGCTTTTTCGTTAGATCTTTCAACCTTTGATCCAAGATAGGGTGGGATGAAATTGGACTTTATCGATAGCATTCGCGATTTATCCGCACGTATTCAAAAACAAGCCAGCGGCATTCAAACTGAGGAAGCAACAAAGAACGCCTTTGTAATGCCTTTCATTAGTGCACTCGGTTATAATGTGTTCGATCCTACAGAAGTCACACCTGAATTAATTGCTGATGTTGGAACGAAGAAAGGAGAAAAAGTCGATTATGCTATTTTAATGAACGGAAAACCGATTATTTTATTTGAATGCAAATGGTGTGGAACAGATCTGGATAAAGAGCATGCATCTCAGCTTTATAGATACTTCAGTGCAACCGAGTCTCGTTTTGGAGTATTAACGAACGGTATCGTCTATCGGTTCTATTCTGATCTGGAAAAAGCGAATGTTATGGACGAAAAGCCATTTCTAGAATTCAATATGCTTGATGTTAAAGAGCCTCTTGTAGAAGAATTAAAAAAATTTTCAAATTCATCATTTGATCTTGATAATATTTTAGCCACTGCTAGCGAGCTTAAGTACATGAGGGAAGTAAGGAGAATCATTGAAGAGCAAGCCAATACTCCGTCGGATGATTTTGTTAAATTCTTTACCGCCCAAGTATATTCTGGGAGATTGACGCAATCTGTAAGGGAACAATTTGCTCAAATCACTACGAAAGCCTTTAAACAATTTATAAATGATAAAATAAATGATCGATTAAATATTGCTCTAACAGCTGAAACACCTATCATTCTGGAAAAGCAGCAAGTAAATACAGATGGTCCGGGAACTGAAGAGGGAACAAAAGAAAATAAAATCGAAACTACCGAGGAAGAATTCGAGGCGTATTATATTATAAAAACAGTACTTAGGGATGCTATCGATCCTAAGAGGGTTAATATTCGAGATGCTATAAATTATTGTGCGGTAATACTCGATGGCTCCCCCCGCAAGCCCGTAGCTCGCTTGTATTTTAACAGTGCTCAAAAGTATATTGCACTCTTCGATGAAGAGAAACATGAAGAGAGGATCCCAATAACCTCTATTGACGACATTTATAATTATTCTGATAGGCTTAAAGCCGTCGCTAGTCATTACGACATACAAAAACCACAAGACATAACTGGAAAATCCCTTAAATCATTCACCTTTAATGAGCGAAAATATGAAGTCAAGTATTGGAAAGATATGCTCTTGCAGCTATGTAGTGCAATTGCAGAATTAAATAAAGATAAATTCGATGCGATTTTAGAAATTAAAGGCCGACAAAGACCGTTTTTCTCAAAGAATCCTAATGATCTAAAATCACCAAATCAAATAGAAGGTACAGATGTCTATGTTGAAGTAAATTTTAGTGCAGATGGCATAATCCGACTTTCAAAAAGCGTGATGTCAAAATTTGGATATCCTGAAACCGATCTCTTGATAGAGACGTTATAATAGTTCTGTATTGTGGAAGAAGGTGATGGGGCAGCAATGAACTCCCCGATTGGATATAGAGCAGCGGTGTTTATGAAAGCCGTGGGATAAGGAAGAAGTACGTTGCAGAAGGCTAACTACCCACGACCCAGGTGATGGAGGAGCAAGGGGATCTTGAAGAGATAGATGTCTTCAGAGCGCGTCAAGATATCCCCTCGTTGGCTTCAAGATGGCTGCAAGAAAGCACCCACAAGTCCTTAACCGGTCTGACACTTCGGTGACAATAGTGGGACAGGCCATTCATACGACCTTTTAAGACTGGTATTATTAAGGCAACCCAAGTGTTATCAACCTCCAAGAGCAAATACATCACGATATTATATTTAATTATTTGAGAGATATGCATAGAAAATGTGTCTACGGGATGATATATTCTCAAATGATATGATGACTTAATAAAAAAGGTTTTCCGAGAATTCTATAAAAATAAAACTAATCGTTTCATTTGGCAACGGTTCGGAGAGAATATCTATCCAGCCAAAGAAATAATATTTGCTTGCTATTATAAAGAACAGAACCACAAACGAGCAAGGAAAGCTCTTTGCGAATGCGAATGGAAGCCGTTCTAGGCCTCTTGAGCTATCCTGCCATCCATCATCAAAGGATAGTTTTTGGCCCTCCCTCTAATCCGATGATGGGCGATTTCAAAGGCCCTAATCTCCAGTTTAGCCAAAGATCAAAATCCATAAATGGATAAATTCTTGCTCAAAAAATCGATATCAAAAAATGATTTACTTGGTAAATATATGCCCAAACCCGGACTCGAACCGGGGACATTCAGATCTTCAGTCTGACGCTCTCCCAACTGAGCTACTTGGGCTAAGTGGGCCCGACGCGATTCGAACGCGTGACCTCCGCCATGTCAAGGCGACGTCATAACCAGCTAGACCACGGGCCCGCAAGCACCTTTCCTGTCTCTTTCTCGCAGATAAAGGCTTCGGTCTGACTTGAGCGCGGAGAAAATGAATGTGGGCAGATCGGGCACAGCGCCCGGCCCGCCCGTTTCCCCCAGCGTTTCAGTAATAGACCTCTTTGTGATACTCATCAAGTGCCTTGATGGTGATCTGGTCCTTCTTGGCCATGAGGATGGCCTCTGCCGCAGCCTGCGCTGCCTGAATGGTGGTGATGTAGGGGATGTGGTAGTCCACGGCAGATCTCCGGATTTGGACGCCGTCCTTGACCGACTGCTTGGTGGTAGGCGTATTTATGATCAGCTTGACCTCGCCGATCTTGACGTAGTCCAGAATATTGGGACTGCCGTTGTAGATCTTATTGACTCTCACTACAGGCAAGCCCGAGCGACGCAGGTATTCGGCAGTGCTATCCGTGGCAATGATGGAGAGCCCCACCTCATGCAGCTTCTTGGCAGCAACCGCCACAGCGGCCTTGTCCTCATCCTTTACGGAGATGAAGACCATGCCCTCCAAGGGCAGCGGATTGTCCGCAGACAGCTCCGCCTTGAAGAAGGCCAGGCCCAGTTTGTAGTCTATTCCCATGACCTCGCCCGTAGACCTCATCTCCGGTCCCAGGAGAACATCTGCGCCGGGTAATTTGTCGAAGGGCAGGAGCACCTCCTTTACGGAGACGTAAGGCGTCTTGGGCTCCTGAGTAAAGCCCTGCTCGCGGAGGGACTTTCCAATCATGACGTTGGCGGCAATCTTGGCCAGGGGCAGGCCGACTGCTTTGGAAACGAAAGGTATGGTACGGCTGGATCTGGGATTTGCCTCCAGCACATAAACCGCGCCGTCCTTGTAAGCCATTTGCAGGTTCACAATTCCCACGACGTTGAGACCAAGCGCGATCTTGCGTACGTAGTCCCTCACTACCTCCAAAACCACACCTGGTAAGGTCTGGGGCGGAATCATACAGGCGCTGTCGCCCGAATGAATTCCTGCCTCCTCGATGTGCTCCATGATGGCGCCTATCAGAACATCCTTTCCGTCACAGACCGCGTCCACATCGATTTCCACAGCGTTTTGCAGGAAATCGTCTATGAGAACGGGATGCTCACGGGAGACGCGCACCGCCTCGCGCATGTAGACATCCAGGCCCGCCTCGTCGTAGACGATCTCCATGGCCCGTCCTCCCAGAACGTAGCTGGGCCTCACCAGGACAGGATAGCCGATCCTGGCTGCCACCACTTTGGCCTCGGTGGGTGAGAAGGCGATGCCCGCACTGGGCTGAGGGATGTTCAACTTGTCCATGAGAGCATTAAACCTCTCCCGGTCCTCAGCCAGATCGATGCTGTCCGGGCTGGTGCCCAGGATCCGGGTCTTCAGGCCGCGGCGCGCGATCTCCTTTTCCAGTGGGATGGCCAGGTTTATGGCCGTCTGGCCGCCGAACTGCACCAGCACACCGTAGGGCTGCTCCTTTTCGAGGATGTTCATGACGTCCTCTAAAGTAACAGGCTCGAAGAAGAGCTTATCCGAGGTGTCGTAATCGGTGGAGACGGTTTCAGGATTGTTGTTGACGATGTGCGCCTCGATGCCCTGCTCGCGCAGCGCCATCACAGCATGAACTGTGCAGTAGTCGAACTCGATGCCCTGGCCGATCCGGATGGGGCCTGAGCCCAAGATCAGCACCTTCTTTTTGTCTGAGGGCGCCAGCTCGCACTGTGTGTCGTAGGTGGAGTAGTAGTAAGGTGTCTTGGCCTCAAACTCGGCTGCACAGGTATCCACCATCTTGTAAGTGGGAATGATACCAAGCGAGATACGCATATCTGTTATCTCTTCCCGGCTTTTGCCCACGATGTTGGCTATCTGCTCATCGGTAAAACCGGTGCGCTTAGCCTTTCTCAGTGTCTCGGCATTCAGTTCTGCTTTTATCTCCTCTTCCATAGCAATGATGTTCTCAATCCTGTAGAGGAAGTAGGGCTCAATGCCGGTGATCGTTGAGATCTCCTCAGAGGACATGCCCCTCTTCAAGGCCTGGTAGATGGCAAAGAGCCTATCATCCGTAGGATTTTCCAGGAGGCTTTTGATCTCCTCATCCGTCCATGTGGTGTACTTTCCCGCATACCCCAGATCTTTATCGATATCCAGGGAACGAATGGCCTTCATGAGAGACTCCTCGTAGCTGCGTCCAATGGCCATGACCTCGCCGGTGGATTTCATGGCAGTGGTGAGGGTTTTATTGGCCTTGACGAACTTGTCGAAAGGCCAGCGGGGAACCTTGGTCACCACATAGTCCACCGTGGGCTCGAATGAGGCGGGTGTCTCTTTGGTCACGTCGTTTGTTATCTCATCGAGTGTCATGCCGATGGCGATCTTGGCGGTGACACGGGCAATGGGATATCCTGTGGCCTTGGAGGCGAGCGCCGAGGATCGGGAGACGCGGGGATTGACCTCTATGACCCGGTACTCTCCGTTCTTGACCGCGAACTGAATGTTGCAGCCGCCCTCGATTTCTAAAGCGCGGATGATGTTGATGGCAGCGCTTCGCAGCATCTGGATCTCTTTATCGGATAGGGTCTGGATGGGCGTGACGACAATGGATTCGCCAGTGTGAATGCCCATGGGGTCCATGTTCTCCATGTTGCAGATAGTGATGCAGGTATTGTTCGCGTCTCTCATCACCTCGTACTCTAGCTCAATCCAGCCACCTACGCTCTCCTCCAGCAGTACCTGGCTGATGCGGGACCTCTTCAGCCCCAGCTCGCAGATGGAAAGCAGCTCCTCGCGAGTCTTGGCAATGCCTCCGCCTGAGCCACCCAATGTATAGGCGGGCCGGACTACCAGTGGCAGTCCCAGTTCCTCCATGACCGCCAGAGCCTCTTGAAGGGTGTTGACTGCTTTGCTCTTCGGTACGGGCTCGCCCACCCGCTGCATGGCCTTCTTGAAGAGGTCGCGATCCTCCGCCTCTCGAATGGACTTGACGGATGTTCCCAAAACCTCGACATTAAATTTCTCTAAAACACCCATCTCCGCCAGCTCGGATGTAATGTTCAGACCTGTCTGGCCGCCAATGCCGGCGATGATTCCATCCGGCCTCTCCTTCTCGATGATCTTGGCCACAATCTCCGGCACCAAAGGCTCAATGTAGACCTTATCTGCGGTGTCCGGATCAGTCATGATGGTGGCCGGATTGGAGTTGACCAAGACGACCTCGATTCCCTCCTCACGCAGTGATTTGCAGGCCTGAGAGCCGGAGAAATCAAATTCGGCTGCCTGACCGATCTGAATGGGACCTGAGCCGATGAGCAGAACCTTATGAATATCGTTTCTCTTGGGCATATCTATCGCCTCCCGGCTTCGCCAGCCCGGTCATTCATAATCCTCAAAACAGATCCGAAGAAGGGGTCTTCAGTGCAGAGCGGTCCGGGATTGGCTTCAGGGTGGTACTGGACCGCCAGAACATTGAGCTTGTCGCTCTTTATGCCTTCGACCGTGCCGTCGTTGGCATTGAGCTGAGTGATCTCCAGGTCCGTGCCTTCTACTGAATCAGGGACCACGGCGAAGTTATGATTCTGTGAGGTAATGTAGACGATCTTCTTTTCCAGGTCTTTGACGGGCTGATTGCCTCCATGGTGCCCGAACTTTAGCTTGAAGGTCTGGGCGCCCAAGGCCAGGGATATGACCTGATGTCCCAGGCATATTCCAAAGACGGGAATCTGCCCGGTGAAGTGCTTGACGGCAGAGATGGCCTGCGTGGCCCTTTCGGGATCGCCCGGTCCATTAGAGACGAAGAGGGCCTGGGGCCTTGCCGCCTCGATCTCAGAGATACCGGCATGAGCAGGAAGCACGGTTATATCAAATCCGCGGCATGAGAGGCTCTTTAAAATGTTCCTCTTAATGCCTAAATCCAGCATCACCATGCGAGGACCTTGTCCCTCGATGCGATAGGGGGCTTTGCATGTCACATCCCCCAGAAGATCCTGTGCGGAGATATCAGCCTGCGACCTGGCCATTGCTACCACATCCAGGTCTTGCACCTCTCTCTTTTCACCAACTGCGAGCGTTGCCCTCATCACGCCAAGCTCTCTTACCTTCAAAGTGAGCATGCGGGTATCCACGCCGCAAAGCCCAGGTTTGTCCTCATCGATAAGGAACTGGTTGAGCGTTTTTGCATGGCAATGATGTGTTGGCCGGTCCCAATACTCCCGGCTGACCATGGCGCGCGGCCACATCCTGTCTGATTGAAAATTCTCACCGCTTATGCCGTAGTTGCCCTGCAGAGGATATGTGAACATGAGCATCTGTCCGTGGTAAGAGGGGTCTGTTAATGCCTCCTCATAACCGGACATAACGGTAGTAAAGACCAGTTCACCCGAAACCACGCCGGGCGCACCAAAACCGGTACCTTCCACCCTCGTACCGTCTTCTAACCCTAAGACCCCAATCATAGTATCGGCAACACAAGAAGCTAAGTCACCTAAATACATTTCGATACTGGAAAATGGTCTTTAGCAGTTTGCTGTAGTTTTGCAGAATCATCATCTTTTTTAAGCTGGAGACCTATTTCGCATGCATGGAAGTTAAAGTGCAGACTATGAAAGGTCCCGATTTCAAGCAGATCTATGCCATCGGCGCGATAGGAGGCCACAGCCCCTATGACTTTCGCATCGCCTTTTACAACGACTCGCCGAGGACGCAGGTCGAGGGCGACAAGAATGTGACAGTCATGGAAAGAAAGATCGACACAGAGATCATTCTCTCACCCCTGGCGGCCAAGGAATTGGCCAACTGGCTGACTGAGCACATCAAGGACTTTGAGAAGGTCTTTGGAGAAATCAAGAGGCCTGGATCGGTGTCCCTGGATCCTGCCATTGCTGCGAAAGGCAGCGAGCCGGCCGCCATTCAGGGATATATGTGAAGCATATGTGAGGCGACGATGAATAACAAAGAGAAGGTGCTGCTGCACAGAGGCATGGATAAGGTCAAGCAGAAGAAGTTTGAGGAGGCTTTGAATCTCTTCGAGCGAGTGCTTGCTATGAACCCGGAGATCCCGGAAATCTGGAACAACAAGGCAGTTGCGCTCTATGGCTTGGGACGCTCAGAAGAGGCACTGGAAAGCTACGATCGATGCCTGGCCTTAGATCCTGAAAATCTGGATGCTCTAAGAAACAAGGGCTTTTTGCTGAGAAACCAGAGAAAGCTGGAAGAGGCGCTGCAGGTTTATGACATCGTGCTCCAGAAGGGAGGCGATGCCTATGACATGGAATCCACGGCTGCGGTGCTCACGGCACTAGGGCGGCTTGAGGAAGCCTTGAGTTGCCTGTACCTGGCCAGGGATGCGTTGCCTTTGGAGCGCTTAGAGGATGAGATTGAGATGGTAAAGGGTCTGATGGAGAAGAAAGGCCTTCCAATCCCGCAGAGAGGACCGCCAGATATGAGCCCCAAGGAGAAGAACCTTCAGGGGAAAGAGTGATATTATTAAAAAGAGAATTAATATACGCTTGCTTTTTGCATCTTAAAGCATATTGGGGGATCCAGTCTTGAAAGGCTTCATAATGATAAACGTTGAGCCGGGAACGGAAAAGGCAGTCCACGATTGTCTGGCGAGCATCAAGGGTATTCAAGAGGTTGTGCCGGTCTACGGAGAGCGAGACTTCATTGCCATAGCCGATGTGGAGAGCATATCCGACCTCAACCGGGCTGTGCTGAGCGTGAGGGAGATCAATGGAGTGACTTATACTCAGACGATCCTTGGTATGGAGCTGAAGTTTTAGAGATTGATGCCTTCACTTAAAAATTCCGGCTCGCTTGCGCCCCTTTATCTGGCGGTCTTCGTCGCCGTCCTAGGATTCTCTCTTATCGCGCCCTTCTTCCCCCGCTATGTCATGGATCTGGGCGCATCTTACACCATGCTTGGATTTATCGTCTCTATCTACGGGGCGGTGCAACTTCTCACTCAAATACCTATGGGACGCCTCTCCGATCAGATGGGGCGAAAGAAGATCATGCTTGTAGGCCTGGCCACCTTCTCCTTTTTGCCGCTCCTTTACATATATGCAAAAAGCGCCAATTCTCTCCTGTTTATCAGAGCTTTGGGGGGCCTTGGGGCATCAGCCGTCTGGCCCATTGCCATGGCACTGATTGTCGACCAGGCTGAAGCGAAAAACAGAGGGTCGGCCATGGGCAGGTACAACGCAGCCTTCTTCTCCGCTTTAGCCTTGGGCCCCCTCATAGGTGGAGTACTCTATGATTTTATGGGCTTAAATGCACCTTTTTATTTGTGGGCTCTTCTGGGTGCGGCATCATTTTTCATAGTCCATTATAAGGTTAAAGAGCCGGACAAGATAAAGGTGCAGATGGGGCTGGTGCCCATCAGGGGAAAGGAATCGCTCATCGCTCCCGGCTATCGGCTCACATTTCTGGCCTGCTCTTCCGTCGTCCTCTGGACGGGTGTGGTGGGAGGCTTCAACTTCACCATGCTGCCCAGTTTCGCTGCAGGCCTGGGCTTTAATGCTACGGATGTAGGGACAATCTACCTGGTTTACGGAGGCAGCACGGCTCTTTTCAACATCTACTTTGGCCGCCAGGCCGACAGGGGAACAAGAAAAAAACTCATCTTTGCAGGCTGCCTGGCAGGGGCCATCAGTTTTGCTCTTCTTCCTCTAGCGAATGCCTTGATCCTTGTCACATTACTTTTCGCCGGCATGGGGATGGGACTTGGCATGGCAAGCCCGGCAGCAGCGGCGCTAATCGCTGACACCACCTGCGCCACCAGGAGAGGCGAAGTTTACGGCATCTTCAATACCGCTCGCATGGCCGGTGTGGTGATCGGGCCGCTTATTGCGGGGTTGACGGCTGACCTGCATGGGGTTTATGGTGCGGTCTATGCCTTCACAATATTGGCTATAGCCATAACTCTGGGAACTCTGATCGTCCGAGAGTCGAATGAAATAAATAAAAAATAAGCTATCGGGCAGTCTGTCCGCCAAATATTCTCCTAAAGCACTCCCGGAGCGTTTAAGGTGCTCCAGGAACCTTGCTGACCGATCCTAAGTGAGGACCTGCTCTGAGCATACTTCAGGTTATTCTCCAGATGTCCTCCGAATGTTACCGGTATGGGTGATAAAGATCCAGAACCAATGCTGCCGATCTGGACGGCATTGGTGTTGTTGGTGAGCTTAACGGGGATAGCATTAGTGTAGAAGCTCTGACCCAGGAGAGGGAAATAGGGAGTATCTAGGATTTCTAGAATCGACATATCCGCCGGTTTGAAGGATGCAGCCTGTGAAGGGTAGCTCATCTGGAAGAACATGGGGTCATCGTAAAGCCACATCGTTGCCAGGCCTGTGCTGGCCAGCATAAGGAGCACAGCTATAGTAATTGTGTATTTCATCATAGTTTCTCCCCCTGACATTCGTTGGATTTAAACCTATCTCTTTTTCTGATTTTCGTCTTTCCTTTCCCCCTTGTGCGCTTGCCTTTCAAGGAGTCTGCCAGAGGCCGTTATAATAAACTCTCACAGAAGAGCCGGATCTGGCGATATCAAGCGTTTTAGGCAGATCCCCATGAGTACCAATCCACCATGCATTTGTCGGATATTTCCCGGCAGAGTATGGCTGATAGTAATAATAGGGCCCACCATAGCTCCAGGGATTGTACCAGTAGGTTTTGGCGTACACCGGCTGGGTGCTGTAGCTTGGTGGAGTATAGCTGTAAGTGGAATAATATGGAGAATATTGATAATACGGATAATATGGCCAAATAGAATTACCGTAGCTATAGATAGGCCATACGCCGAGCCAGTCCCGATATGTTTCGGCTGGTGCTGCCTCCTCAGCGCACGCAAATGTGGTCCATAAGAGAATTATGAGAAACAAGACAATTGCGATTTTTGCCATTTCTAATCCCCCTTAACAATGAGTCTCATAAAAATATAAAACTTTTCCCGTTATCAAGCGAATCGTTACCGTGCGGATTTTA
This sequence comes from Methanothrix sp., assembly GCA_035527135.1. GTDB lineage: Archaea > Halobacteriota > Methanosarcinia > Methanotrichales > Methanotrichaceae > Methanothrix. Next base: position 17,060 of record DATLBD010000196.1, read on the forward strand.
AAAAAAATGAGATGGGCAGGACCTCTTGCCCCATCTCAAATATTCACGGCTAAGCGATGCGCTAAGCTTCACTTATCATGAGCCATCTTACCTGGTTTTTCCTATGACGGCTACCTTCTTGCTCACCAGATTTAGCAGCTCAAAGTCCTGACCTACCGCACTGTCATAAGCAGTTGCCGGGGCGTGCTTGCCGTCCCGGACGTAGACAAAAACCCTGTAGCTGCCGGCATCAGTGGGAGCATTGGCCCAAGTCCACTGGTTCTTTGTCGACCATGTCTGCACTATCTTCCAGGCATTGCCTGTGGTGGGGCCCCTCAGCCAGAACTGATAGAGTATCGGATCTTTATTGGCATCAGTGGCCATTGCCGTCCACTTCACAGAAGTTCCTGCACTTTGCGGACTGGGCTTGTCGGTAGTCAGAGCCGTCAGTGTAGGCGGCTGGTTGGGTGTTAGCTGATATGGAGCTCCCAGTGCGCTATCGTAACTGGTTGCAGGATTATGCTTTCCGTCCCGAGCGTAGACATAGACGGTGTAATTTCCGCCGTCGCTGCCGAAACTGGTCCAGGTCCACTCATTCTTTGTCGACCAATCCTGCACTACCTCCCAAACATTGCCTGTGGAGGAACCCTTCAGCCAGAACCGATAGAGTATCGGATCTTTATTGGCATCGGACGCTTTTGCAGTCCATTTCACTGCTGTCCCTGCACTCTGCGGGCTTATCTTGTCGGTAGTCAGAGCCGTCAGCTTGGGCGGCTGATTGGGAGTGAGAAGATAAGGTGCTCCCACTGCGCTATCGTAACCGGTTGCTGGATTGTGTTTTCCGTCCCGAGCGTAGACATAGACCGTGTAAGCCCCGCCGTCGCTGCCTGAACTGGCCCAAGTCCACTGGTTCTTTGTCGACCAATCCTGCACTACCTTCCAGGTGCCTCCTGTTGAGGTGCCCTTCAGCCAGAATTTGTAGAATACCGGCTCTCTATCCGGATCTGAGGCTACTGCCGTCCACTTTATGGGCGTGCCGGCGATCTGTGAGCTGGGCTTATCCGGTTTTAGGGAGACGAGAGTAGGCGGCTGGTTAGGCCGAAGCACTGTAAACAAAGCTCCTGCGTCATCATCCCATCCAGCCAGGCTGGAATGCAGGCCGTCTCTCACTTGCACCTGAATCTCGCTTGTTCCCGCATCAGCAGGCGAGGTGGGCCATACCCATGTCGGGTCCGTGGACCAATCCCGCGCCAGCCTCCAGAATCCTCCCGTAGCTGGACCCTTCACCCAGTACCTGTAGAACACAGGATTACCCTCTGGGTCCATGGCGGATGCTTTCCACCAAACAGTGGCTCCTATTGGCTGCGGGCTGTTCACATTGCTGGCCAGACCAGTGATAACCGGCGGCCGGTTCAGGTTGATGATGGAGAAGGCGGCTATTTCATAGTCGTCTGAGCCTCTCGGTCCGGCATGACTGCCATCCCGAACTGCCACCAGCACCTCGCTGTAGCCGACATCCATGGGATTGGTTCTCCAGGTCCAGCGGTTGTTCTTGCCCCAGCCGGTCTGATCAATCCAGAATCCATTCGTAGAAGGCCCGCGCAGATAGAACTTGTACTGCAAGGGAGCCCCCTCAGGATCGGAGGCCAGCGCGGTCCACTTAATCCAGCTTCCCGCTAATTGAGGTGCCGGCCGATCGGAGAACAGCACATTGACTCGTGGCGGCAGATTGGCGATCGTCAGCTTATATGTGATCGCCTTCTTGTCGTCAAAGCCGTTCGCATCGGAATGCAGTCCATCTCTAACCCAGACCTCAACCTGATAGTCGCCGGGCACGTATCCAATGGTGCTCCAGGCCCAGACGGCACTTGCCGTGTAGCCCGTATCGGCCCGAACCTGGCTGCTTGGGGCAGGCCCTTTGATGACAAACCTGTACTGCAGCGGATTGTTCTCCGGATCGGTGGCTGCGGCAGTCAAGGCTATGGATTGGCCCACTCTTTGCGGGCTGCCTGGATTTGCCGTCAGAGACTGGACCTTCGGTGGCAGGTTGTTGTTTTTGTTGCCGAAGTTCAGCTCCTTGCTGTCGCCTGCTACCAGGGAAAACGACGCATGAATTCCGCCTGCAGGAGAGACCGCAGTCCAGCCGGTTTGCACATCTTCGCTCAGCTGGTAGTTTCCTGGATCCAGATTTGCGAAGGTGTACCATCCATTGACGTTTGTGGTTGTGTTCAGCTCTACGCTCGTGGATAGGTTCTTGAGCCGGATCGTCCAGCCAGAGAGGCCGGGCTCGCCGTTATTGGCTCCGTTGTTATTGAGGTCGTTGTACTTGACGCCCCAAACAGAGGCCTTGCCCGGCTGAGAAACGAGCTTATTGCCAAAGTTCTGGTTGGTCTTGCTTCCAGGCAGAGTGACAGTCAGCTCCGTGTCTGTGGTTGGCGTCCAGCCGAGCTGAGAGAACTCGCTTACCTTATAGATTCCCGGGAAGAGATTCTTGAAGGTATAAGCTCCATTGGCATCGGTCTTGGTCTTGGCCAGAATTATGTCATGGACAGGACCACCTAGCGGACCAACGTAGGTCAAAGCTATCTGCCAGTTGGCAATTCCCAGCTCACCGCTGTCCTTGACTCCATTTTCATTGAGGTCGTTGAACTTGACACCGGATATGGAGGATTTGCCAAACACGGGAATGGGCGCCACAACTACGGATTTCACAGTAACGCTGACGATGATGGGATCGTCTACCTCGTAGGTTCCGGGGGCAAGGTTGCCGAATGTGTATGAGCCGTCCTCACCGGATGTCACATTTCCAATCTCTTTTCCGTTTTGTACAAGCGTCACAGGCTGCCCGGGAATGGATGGTTCATCCGAGTCCTGCACACCGTTCTCATTGGCATCGTAGAACTTGACACCTGAGATGGTAAAGCCGCCTTTGTTGCCGAAGTCCTTGCCGGTTACATCGGCATTGGTCAGCTCCACATTGTACGATCCATCTGAGGGCAGGCTGACGGTCCAACCTTCAGAAGCGACCTCACTCACTGTGTATTTGCCCGGGGCCAGGTTCTTGAAGGCATAGGAGCCGTCCTGGACGGTAGTGGTCGCGTTGATCACTTTTCCATCGGAAGAGAGCTGAATGTTCCACCCGGCCTGGCCGGTCTCATCAGCATCCCTGGCACCATCTCCGTTGCTGTCAAGGAATACGCTTCCTGATATGGCCCAGGAACCGTGGTTGCCGAAGTCCTTGCCGGCCATATCTGCATCAGAGAGCGCTATAGTATAGGAACCCTCAGCAGGTGCCGTCCTGACCCAACCGGACTGCTCGGTCTCAGTGATGGTGTACGTGCCGGGCAGAAGGGCTTCGAACCTGTAAGATCCGTCTCTTGCGGTTGTCAATTCTTTTTGTACAGCCTCATTGTCCTGGGTCTGTCCGGTCAGGGTGATCGTCCAACCTTCCATTCCCGGCTCGCCGCCGTTGGCTCCATTGCCGTCAAGGTCGTTATACTTCATGCCGGATATGCTGTAGGATGACAGCTTATTGGCAAAGTTCCTGTCAGAAGCATCTGCATCCAACAGATCCACGCTATAAGACCCGCTCTCGGGATTGATGGCCACCCAGCCGGAGGGCAATGTCTCGCTGACTGCGTAGCTTCCCGCCAACAGTCCCTCGAAGCGGTATGATCCGTCCTCGCTCGTCAGGGTAGAAACCTCGCTGTTATCGGGTTTGACAAGCCGGATCGTCCAGCCGGAAAGGGCTTCGCCGTTATCTAAGAGGCCATTGCCGTTCTTGTCCTCATAAGCCGCGCCGGAGATGTTCATGGCCGGCTCGCTGATGGTAAAGAAGGCTACAATCTCACCATCAAAACCATCTTCCGCCGCATGCTTGCCGTCTCTTACCTGGACTTTGACCTGGTTTTC
>DATLBD010000197.1:0-18090 GCA_035527135.1 Methanothrix sp.
CTGGAGTTCTTCTACTTCAAGGGTGAGCACAATACAGAGCCCCTGGACAGTGGCGGATACTTCGATCTGACCACCGCCGACAACGCTTCTGATCTGCGCCGGGACACCATATTAGCTTTGGACGCCATGGGCATAGATGTGGAGTACAGCCACCATGAGGTTGCTCCCTCTCAGCATGAGATCGATCTGCGCTACAAGGACGCTTTGAGTATGGCAGACACGGTGATGACCTACAAGATCACAGTCAAGGAGATCGCCAGAAGGTATGGCTACCACGCCAGTTTCATGCCCAAACCCGTCTTCGGCCAGAACGGCAGCGGAATGCATGTGCACCAGTCTCTCTTCCAGGGAAAGAGAAATGTGATGTTCGATGCCGGAGACGCCTACCATCTCTCTGATGAGGGCAAGTACTACATTGCCGGCCTTCTCAAGCACGCGCCCGAGATCACAGCCGTTACCAACCAGTGGATCAACTCCTACAAGCGCCTGGTCCCCGGATACGAGGCACCCGTCTACATCTGCTGGGCCAGAAGAAACAGATCCACTCTCGTCAGAGTGCCCATGTACAAGCCCGGAAAGGAGGCTGCCACCAGGGTGGAGTACAGAAGCCCCGATCCCGCCGCCAATCCGTACCTGGCCTTCTCAGTCATGCTGGCTGCAGGCCTCGCCGGAATCGCCAACAAGTACGATCTGCCCACTCCCCAGGAGCAGGACATCTACCACATGAGCGACGAAGAGAGAAAGAAAGCAGGAATCACATCTTTGCCGGGAAGCCTGAGTGAGGCTGTCCAGCTTGCGGAAGGAAGCAAGCTCATTCGCGAAGCATTGGGTGAGCACGTCTTCAAGGCTTTCATTGCAAACAAGAAGTTAGAATGTGATGCCTACCGCTTGAATGTAACTCAGTGGGAGCTGGAAAGATACTTGCCCATGCTCTAGGGGCCCTTCATTCGGGCTCATCTTTTTATTTTTGTTTGTAAGCTTTACGTCCCGAAATTATCTTGAAAGAAAAGCGCGAGGGTAAACGTGACCGGAAATGTGCCTGCATCGACTAGCTTCGATCATAAGTATTATGAATGTTTCTTAAATAGATATAAAACATTAATTGCGATCACTTCTTGCCCACACATCATCGAGTTGAGCAAGACTTACATCGGTAAGGTTGGCATTAAAGCAGCTGAAAAGTCGTTGGATGGAGTAAAAGATTATTATGCCAAGGATTAGAAGGGAGCTTTACAATAAAGAGATCTGCGCCTGCTCCATCTTTGGGGCCATGAACCGGGATTCTGAGCGCTTTACCGGGGCCGGCGTCATGAAGGCCATAGCCAATATGCACGTTCGCGGCAACGGTTTGGGTGGAGGCTTTGCAGCCTATGGCATATACCCGCAGTACGAGGATTACTATGCCTTCCATCTTATGTTTACTGGCCGTAGTGTCGCGGCCAAATTATCCGCCAAAAAGGAGCTGGATGCCTTTCTCTGCCAGAAATTTGATGTGGTCTACGATGAAGAGATCCCTCATGGCGATGAGGCAACTGTAAGCGATCCCCCCTTAGTCTGGCGCTACTTTGTCCTTCCCAAAAAGCAGGGAGAGGACTCTTTGCTATCCGATGAGGATTACATCGTGAGCAATGTCATGTTGGTGAATACCAGGATTGAGAATGCTAATGTGTTCTCTTCCGGTAAGAACATGGGCTGCTTCAAGGGCGTGGGCTATCCTGAGGATATCGGGGTGTACTTCATGCTCGATAAGCTCTACTCAGCCTATGCCTGGACGGCGCACGGCCGCTTTCCCACAAACACCCAGGCCTGGTGGGGCGGAGCCCATCCCTTCGGTCTCCTGGATACAACCATCGTTCACAACGGCGAGATCTCCTCTTACGGCACCAATCGCTGGTATCTGGAGATGTACGGCTATGCCTGCACCCTGCAGACGGACACGGAGGTAATAGCCTATGCTGCGGACCTGCTCATGAGGAGGCAGAAGCTTCCCATTGAGATTGTGGCCAAAATTCTCGCACCACCCATCTGGAATGCGATCGACCAGATGAATGAGACTGAGAAAAAATTGCTCACAACTCTGAGGATGGTCTATGCGCCTCTGCTCATGAACGGGCCTTTTGCCATAATCATCGGTCAGACGGGAAGGATGATCGGTCTCACGGACAGAATCAGGCTTCGACCCATTACTGCAGCCACGAGAGGAGAGATGTTCTACCTCTCCTCAGAGGAAGCGTCGATTAGACTTATTTCGCCACAACTTGACCGCGTCTGGACGCCAAACGGAGGAGAACCGGTCGTAGGCGAGCTAAATAGTATGAGGAAGGTTTTGCAATGAAATCATTCGTCTTTCCTGAGTTCGAGATCATAAGGGACGAAGAAAAATGTGGCCAGTGTCGGGGCTGCGAGAGACAGTGTGCTTTTGGCACCCACACTTATGATCCGGTGGCTGATCGGCTGATATCCGATAACTACAAGTGCGTCGGCTGCCAGAGATGTGTCATCTTCTGCCCCAAGGACGCCATTGTAGTTCGGCCTACGCAGTCGTTCTACCGGCCCAACGCCTCCTGGTCTCGCGAGAAGCTGGAAGACCTCAAGAAGCAGGCGGAGACGGGAGGGGTGATCCTTACCGGATGCGGGACCGACAAGCAATTCCGCATCTATTGGGACCATATCGTGCTCAATGCCTCTCAGGTCACCAATCCTTCCATCGATCCATTGCGTGAACCGATGGAACTGCGCACCTTCCTGGGCGCCAAACCCGACTTGATGGACATTTCAGCAAAGGATGGAGATGTGGAGATCAAGACCAGTCTCTCTCCCAATCTGATGGTGGAAACTCCCATTCTCTTCTCAGCCATGTCTTACGGAGCCATTAGCTATAACGCCTTCCGCTCTCTAGCGACGGCTGCCTGCAAGTCCGGAACCTATTTCAATACCGGTGAAGGCGGCCTTCCCCAAGAGATGAGGGAAGAGTTTGGAAGATGCGCCATTGTGCAGGTGGCATCGGGTCGCTTTGGCATAGACGCCGAGTACCTGAACTGTGCCCAGGCCGTGGAGATCAAGGTAGGCCAGGGGGCCAAACCTGGCATCGGTGGCCATTTGCCAGGCGAGAAGGTCTCGGCTGCGGTCGCGCAGACGCGCATGATCCCCATGGGCACGGATGCCATTTCACCCGCGCCGCACCATGATATCTACTCCATTGAAGATCTATCCATGCTCATCTTCGCTTTGAAGGAGGCCACAAACTACGAAAAGCCCATCTCCGTGAAGATTGCGGCTGTGCACAACTTTGCCGCCATAGCCTCGGGAATTGTGCGAGCCGGTGCGGACATTATCGCCATCGACGGCCTGCGGGGCGGAACGGGGGCGGCCCCCAAAGCCATCCGGGACAATGTGGGCATACCTATTGAGCTAGCCATATCATCATTGGACCGACGCCTGCGAAATGAAGGTATCCGGAACAGGTGCTCCATCATTGCCGCGGGCGGAATTCGTTGCAGCTCCGATGTAATCAAGGCCATAGCCTTGGGCGCCGATGCAGTTTATATCGGATCTGCGGCTCTAATCGCTATGGGCTGTACTCTCTGCCAGAAATGCTATACAGGCAAGTGCAACTGGGGCATATGCACTCAGGACCCGCGCCTGTCCGGCAGGCTGAATGTGGATATCGCCTCGCAGAGATTGTCCAACCTCATCACTGCGTGGTCGCATGAGATTAGCGAGATGCTGGGCGGAATGGGTATCAACGCCCTGGAAAGCCTGCGTGGCAACCGAGACCACCTGCGAGGTGTGGGGCTGTATGAGTGGGAGCTTGATGTCTTAGGAATCAAGGGTGCAGGAGAGTGAGAGAACGATGGTGAGAGCAGCTACATCCCAATCGAGTCTCAAGCCAGATCAAGTTGAGGAGGGCAAGGACGCTCTGATCGATGCTACTGATTTGCAGACAAAAGAGCTGAATGGCCGGCTCAGGGACTTGATGCTCACCGGCGTAAAGAAGGTCAATATCATAAATGTATACGGTCAGAGGTACATCGGCACCCGTCTCTACACTCCCGAGCATCTTAAAATGGAGATCGAGATCTTCGGAACTCCTGGCAATGACTTGGCTGCCTTTCTATACGGCCATAAGATAACTGTGCACGGCAATGCCCAGGATGGCGTGGGAAACACAATGGATACCGGAGAGATAATCGTAAAGGGAAGGGCGGGAGACGTCCTGGCTTTTTCCATGCGAGGGGGCGAGATCTATGTGCGAGACAATTGCGGCTATAGAACCGCACTGCACATGAAGGAGTACGAGGACAAGAGGCCTGTCCTGGTTGTAGGCGGCCGATCGCAGGATTTTCTGGGCGAGTACATGGCGGGCGGAATTGTGATCCTTCTGGATCTGCACGATCAGACTCACGAAGCCAACTTCATAGGCTCAGGCATGCATGGAGGCGTGATCTATCTGCGCGGCAGCGTGGAGCGGTCTCAGGTCGGCGGGCAGGTGGATATATCTCCACTAAACGATGCTGATCGGGCTGTCCTGGATCAATATGTCTCCAAGTTCGTGGAGCACTTTCCTGAGATCGACAAGAGCAGAGAAGAGATCTTGAATTCTCAGTTCGTCAGGCTCACGCCCAAGTCGAAGAGGCCCTACGGCAATCTTTATGCTTACTAAAAAATGCAGAATATTGCTTGAGATAAACTAAGAGTCATTTAGGGATTAAGATGACAAAAGTGCTTGTTCCAACTGTCTGTCCATATTGCGGTGCAGGCTGCGGATTTTTCATTGCAGTCGAAAAGGAGCGCGCCACTGGGATAGAATACATGCCGGATCATCCTGTCAGCGAGGGGGCTTTATGCTCTAAGGGAAATGCCGCTTTGGAGATCCTCTACCACCAGGAGCGACTTACATCTCCTCTGAAGAGGAAAGGCGATGGCTGGGCCAGGATATCCTGGGAGGAAGCTATCGATCTGGTGGCCCGAGGGATCGGTGATGCCATCAAGAAACACGGTCCCGGCAGCATTGCTCTTCTAGCCTCTTCTAAATGCAGCAATGAGGAGGACTACCTGATCGAGAAGCTGGCGCGTCTTTTGGGCTCGCCCAATATTGACAACTGCGCCCGGCTCTGCCATGCCCCCTCGGTGGTGGGATTGAACCGCACCCTGGGCGCAGCCGGAATGACCAATCCCATTCCGGATATTGCCAACTCCAAGTGCATATTCATCATAGGGTCGAATCTGGCGGAAAATCATCCTGTTATCTCTCGCTGGATTCACAGGGCTAAGGATGCAGGTGCCATGGTAATCGTAGCCGATCCTCGTATAACGCATACCTCCTGGATAGCAGATGTCTTCTTGCAGCTTAAGCCTGGAACGGATGTAGCACTCTTAAACGGCATGGCTCATGTGATAATCAAAGAGGGCCTGATGGATAGAGACTACATCGCCCAGAGTACACGGGGCTTTGGGGCTTTGACGGAGTCGGTCAAAGATTATACTCCGGAAAAGGTAGCTGAGATTACGGGCGTTTCCCCCGGCGACATTGTGCGGGCGGCGCGCGCTTATGCCATATCTCCGGCTTCCTCTATTCTCTATTCCATGGGAATCACCCAGCACAGCACGGGCACAGACAATGTGCAGGCCGTTTCCAATCTGGCCCTCATCTGCGGGCATATGGGAAAGCCAGGCACAGGGGTCATGCCCTTGCGCGGCCAGAACAATGTGCAGGGTGCCTGCGATGTGGGGGCACTGGCAGAGTTTTATCCCGGCTACAAGAAGGCGGACGATCCCGAGACCATCAAGTACTTCTCTACTGCCTGGGGGGCGGATAGCCTGCCCTTAGGTCCTGGCCTCACAGCCACGGAGATGATAGATGCTGCAGCCACAGGTGATATCAAGGCCATGTATATTGTGGGCGAAGATCCTGCCAACTCCGATCCCTGTAGCCGGCATGTCCGAGAAGGGCTGGAAAATCTGGAGTTTCTGGTAGTTCAGGACATATTCATGACGGCGACAGCGCAGCTTGCAGATGTCGTTTTGCCGGCGGCAGCCTGGGCGGAGAAAGAAGGAAGCTTCACCAACACGGAAAGGCGCGTGCAATGGAGCTCCAAAGCTATAGAGCCGCCTGGTGCGGCTCTGGCCGACCTGGAAATAGTGTGCCAGATTGGCAAGAGCCTGGGGCTCGAATTTGATTATCCTGATGCCGCCTGTGTTTTAGCAGAGATCAACCGTACCGTTCCGCAGTATGGAGGCATAACTCGGGAGAGGCTCGACAAAGCCGGACTTATCTGGCCTTGCCCAACTCCTGATCACCCGGGAACGCCCATACTTCACTCTTCCGGCTTCAAGTTTGCCGAGGGCCGTGCCTCAATTGTGCCCGTGCTTTACAAGCCGGCGGCAGAAGAAGCTAGCTGGGATTATCCCTTTGTCCTGACCACCGGGCGCGTGGCTGTGCATCACAATGCCGGGTCCATGACCAGAAGAAGTCCCTCTCTCATTAGCCGCGAGCCTGATCTCTATGTGGAGATCAACACAGCCGACGCCACGCGGCTCAAGGTGGCCGATGGCGACGAGGTTACCATAAGCACGCAGCGGGGACAGACCGAGGCTTATGCCCGCCTCACGGATAGAGTGAAAAGAGGAGTGGTATTCATGCCCTTCCATTTCCCTGGAACCAATATACTCACCACAGAGGTTACAGATCCTGAAGCCAGGATACCGGAGTTCAAGGTCTCGGCCTGCAAGATTTCCCGGAGGGATTAAATGCCCGTTTACATTGACATCAGCAGATGCATCGGATGCCGCTCCTGCGAGGTGGCCTGCCAGCGCGTGCACGGAGGCAGCGGACACATCAATGTGCATTTTGTGGGAGACTTTGCCTCGGTTCCCATATTCTGTCATCATTGCGAGGAGGCCAGCTGCACCATGGCCTGCTTTAGCGGGGCTTTGCATAAAGAGGGAGAGCGCACGGCCTTTGATGTGGAAAAGTGCACCGGCTGCGGCCTGTGCCAGCTGGCCTGTCCCTTCGGAGTGGTCCGGGCGAACAAGATCGCTCATAAGTGCGATCTGTGTGAAGGGCTGGCAGAGGTGCCCACCTGCGTTACAACCTGTCCTGCCAATGCTCTATCCACCGATTTTGAGCTGGCGTCACGCCGGGCGCGGTCACGCGCAGCTCGGGCTGCTGCCCAGGGAGGTAAAAGATGATAAAAGTTGATACCAGCCAGTGTCTAGGATGCCTGTCCTGTTCCAATGTATGTCCCAGTCAAAATATCGTTCGTACCGAGACTGCAGAGATGCGGAGCATTCACTGGAAGAGATGCAAAGAGGAGTGCGATCTTTGCGTGGAGTTTTGCCCGGCCAAAGCTCTAACCCTGGTACCTTTCGATGAGACCGTGCCTGAGCCCGATGTTTCCTTTGATCTGGTGGCCTGCAAGATCTGCGGGTCACGCTACGCCACGGAGCCTATGCTGCGGAGGATTGAGTCAGTTCTTCCTGCCAATTTGCAGAAGGACTCTGAGGGCCTGGAATGGATTCGGGTCTGCCCGGTCTGCCGGCGCAATATAGAGGCGGAGAGGGCCACCAAGCAGATGGTGCTGGGAAGGAGCAGAAAGAGCCCTTGAAAAGAAGGGCAAAGGTCGTCATATCCTTTTTCCCATCCATTTATTATTTTCATAAAATTTATCCTAGAAACATTGAAATTGAAAGGTCACGTCACACTTTGGCTTGAAAATTAAATATTTTTAAATAGGTTTATTGATGCGGATTATAGTGTGTTAAACACCTACAACGTTTCAAATATTAAAAGTCAGATCCTCATTCGCTAAAAACTCACGATCCTCTGGATAGTTCCAGCCAGATGTTGACAATAGAGATGCTGATCAGGTTCATTGTGGTAGCCGCATACCAGAGATAGGACTCTTCCTGGCTTAGGTGCACTATCCAGCCGGACCATAAAACGATACAGATGATGGAAAAGGAGATCAGAGTGTCGATGGCTAAAAAGAGCCTGGGCTTCTTAAAGAGCCTTCCCGCCTGAGCGAGGGTGCAGTATTCGATGGGAGCTGTCCTGCCGGCCAGGTGAAAGAAGACCCGGGCCAAATTCATGAGCAGGTCTGCCAGGGCCCAGGCTATGACCAGCCAGCCTAAGACAGAAAGGGAAGCGGACGCTGCACCCATGCGTAGGGCAAGCATGCCGAAGAGCAGCTTGAAGACGCAAAAGGGAACGCCGATGGTCAGAGCCTGAAAGGTAGGAGTTAAAAAGATGCCATCTTCGACTCTGTCTGCTTCAAGTGCATCAGATTTTCGGGATGAAGAGGGAGGTGGGGAAGGTGAGGATGAGGGGGGAGAAGCGGACGGCCCGCATGATTGGGGCACGATATGCTCTTTCATGATAGATTAGATGGTGTGTCTTTGCCGAAAAAAGTTTGCATCGGGCTTTTCCCGGTTGTTTAATAAATGCCATAGAATTCGATTGATATCGAAATATTTCGTAATCCTGGTTTTATCAGCCCGTTCTATGTCCATCTTATCGTAGAACCCCTCTTCTCCGGCCCTGAAATCCTGGTTTTCCAGGAACAAACCGACATCACGCTGGCCGAATATTTCTTCAAGATAGTGATACTCTGATGCCACCCCATCCACCTCGACCAGGGCGTTTTCGATCACAACGGCATCCTCTATGAACTGGCTACTATTATCACGGCATCGATTTGATATGATCCTATCTCTCCCAGGGGACGCGATATATCATAATTTCATATTGTAAGCATCTCTTGCTCGGCAGATGTTGACAAGGATAGGGCCAGAACCTGGCATAAAACCAGCAACAAAATTGGGCTTGCACTCATTTCCGGGCTCCTCTTGAGAATTCCAGCAAATTAGGATTAATTCCTGCGCACAAGTATAGAAAATTAATATACCAAACAGCGCCTACCTGATCGTAGAAATCGTTTTGGATTTTTATGAGGAATAACATCAATTGAATGTTTGCCTATTAATAATACTAGTATTTAAATTAATTTTAAGTTATTGGAAATTGTGCCATAATATAGAATTATAAATCTTTAAGAATAGACATATAGAAATCACTTAAACAATCTGAAAACTCTGCCGAAAATTAATTACTAAAGAAAAATTCTTATACCAAGAGATCTATGCTAATGATTGAGGACTATGCTGGCCAGACCGACTTTGAACATTCTTCTTGCTGAGGACAACCCGGTAAATCAGAAGATGGCCCTGATTGTACTCAAGAAGCTCGGTCTAGAGGCCGATACGGCCAAGAACGGCCTAGAGGTCCTGGAGGCTCTGGAGGGGCATCCTTACGACCTGGTGCTCATGGATATCCAGATGCCGGAAATGGATGGAATTGAAGCCACCAGAATCATTCGCAAGCGATGGCCGCAAGGCCCCAAGATAATAGTTGTCACCTCATTTGAGGCGGATATGTGTCGCGACCTTTGCTATAATGCAGGTGCTGACGATTATCTCAACAAGCCTGTAAAGATTGATGAGCTTGATGCGGCCATTGAGCGCAATTTAGGTGCTATTGCAACGCCTGCTGCCGTTGATGCATAAGCTACGTTTCATTGATATTACTGCCCAAACACAAAAGCCACCTCCTCCCAGGCCTTCTCAAGCAGCTTGGCATAATACGCGACGTCATACTCCGATGCATTCTCCTCCGCTTCTACCACCCAGCAGCTGGCATCCACCACCACATAACCTACCTCCATGCCAGGTGCCAGGTGAAGCCCCAGTCGCTCATGTGCCTGCACCGCAGAGGCCTGCGCGCATCTCCTGGAGTAGCTGAGTCTGCTCACCCGGTGATGGATGACCATCTCCCTTACGTTTGCGTCCTGCAGCCCCTCCAGGTACTTTTTGCGAATCTGCTGGGCCTGCGGCTTTGCCCGCCAGATCTCCTCACGACTGGACGTGCCGGCCAACAGTTCGAAAAGCTCCTGCTGCATCTTTGAGATATATTGGGGGGTATCCCTGCGACGGGCCATGACTCCCCGGATCTTGACCTTGCCCGAGGAGAGCCGCCCGAAGTAGCGATTGTAGGCACCGGAGCCGTCTGCCATGGGCAAAAAAACAATCCAGTCGTAAGAGTCCATCTCCGTGAGAATGCCGGTCTCCCTTTCCACGACCTCCTTGAAGCTCTCTCTATCCCCACCCCTTACCCAGAGGCAGTCCACAATGCCGTGCAGGACATCGAAGCCCATGCCCTCTGCAATCTCTTTGATCTGCATGAGGAGCTCCCGAGAAATGGCGGTGATCCGCTCGTGCACCTCTATCTGACCGAACTTGGCATTGCGGTATCCTGTGTAGCCAAAACAGGTGACGAGCATCCACTTTAAGATGGAGTCCAGGCCGGCATAATCCGCATCAGTCTTCTTTCGCCTCTTGGTCTCTATGCGTAAATCAAGCAGTGGAGAGATCACGCTGCTCAAAAAGCCCTTCTTTTCCGGATGCCGCAAAGTCTCGGGTGAGAGGTTGTACTTGACGATGATGGAAGGATAAAGGGAGGTGAAATCGATCTGGCTCACGTCCTCATAGAGACGGGGCTCGGGCTGCAGCATCATGCCGCCCTTGTCGGAACTCTTCAGCTCGCAGAAATCCCTGATGCTCTCTGCGTCCCTTTTCCTAAAAGGCACGGCTACCCCCCGGCGCAGGGCCTCGTAGACCTCGTAAGAGGAGATGAGAGTGCCGGGCGTGAACCTGGCTGTAAGATTAGGAGAGAGGCCGGATAGGCGCGCCGAGAGCAAAACGCCTTTCAGCCCCCCTTCTCGGTACGTGAAGCTGGAAGCAGTATCTATCAGCACCCGTCCCTCAGGAATAAGGGCTTTATCCTTGTGATTGGCTTTGCCGTAGCTCCAGTAAGACCTGGCAGCCATGCTCCGGAATCTGCCGCTGCGGCTGATGGTGGGCTCAAGGCCAAGCCTTGCCGCCTTCTGCACGACAAGTTGCATCCAGAGATCACCTTGATCGATAAGAAGCACATCGGGATCGTGGATCTTGACAAGCTCCAGAAGATCGGAGAGAATGACCCTCTCTTTGCCCTGCAGCCGTCGCGACCTGTCTGCCTGCACCATAGCTCCGGATATCGTCTTCCTTCGGCCCGGATCTCCGGAAAACTGTAGCTGCATCAGGCGCAGGGGTGACTCAAAGTCAGGAGAGAACCGGGACTCATCAGGATCTCCACAGGGAAAGATATCACGCTCGGCCAGATACTGCTGGTCACGTCTCACATCCACGTTGTAAAGCTCTGCCGAATAGCGCGTCTGCTTCTCTATCTTCTCGGCTACGCTTCGGTCGGCGTAGATCAGATAGCCGTCTTCCTGGCCGTAGATGGTTGAAAAGCGCACCTCTTCCAGACGGTAAAGGCTTTCTAAAGCCTCGATCATCCCCCGGTGGGCAGGAGGGTCCAATAGATGAAAGTAGAAGGATTGAGGGTGCATGGCGACCGTTCGGATGAGGCCTCTATCCCTGGCCCAGAGATGCACGCTGCCCTTGTAATAAGAGTCAAAGATCCACATCAATTCACCTCTCCTTCATGCCGGTATCCCGCCGCAGAAAGCCGAAGTCCGGGGCAGGGTATGGCCAAGCCCATGCTAAAAGCGTGAGGCGAGCGCGGGGCGAATGTGAAAGGAGAATCCACTGCATTCGGGAGAGGGTTTTACTGCCCTGTTCGCCGAGACGGCAAGATTGCCCACCATCCATATCAAATGGTAGTCTTTTAATATGTAAGATACGCATAAACCCATGTCAATAAACAATGATGTACCAAACAAAGAGGCGCCAATAACAAATGCCTAGCATCAGATATACCAGGATAGAGATAACGCCTGATGCCTATCGATCTTTAGAGGCCGAGGCGATATTACAGGGAAAGACTTTAAAGAAGCTGGCGTCGGAGCTGATACTGAGAGGAGTCTCCAAAAAAGCGCTTGATTTTGTCCATGTGGTCGGAGAGCCGTCTATTTCCAGCAAGCCCAAGATAGAAATTAATGAAGAAACTGCAAAAGTTATCAAAAAGATAGGGGCTACTGGCATACATATCAACGATCTGACCCTGCAGACGGTAAAAGATGTTATTCTAGATGAGGGATATCAAGGAGCTATGCTCTATGTTGCCCAGCATACTGCCTCCATGGAAAGAGACGAACTTCACCGAGTGATGGCCATCTGTAGGCACCATAATCTGTCCCCAAAGATAGCGACCTATCTTGTCGAGAATTTGAATGAAATAGAATCAGGCAACTGGAAGTGAGCATCCCTGCTTGCAGATAGGGCCCTTGCATATAAGGCCCTGCAGACAGGAGCTCATTGCTGCTATTTTCTCCAGGCGATTTGGATCTAAGTGATTTAGGGGCAGTGCCAATAAAATCGGACACTGCCTTAGAAAAACCATGGCAGTGGTCGCTGCCATGCAGCTTTCCATCTAGCAACCATTATCTCGTAACCTTCCATCTGCAATCAGTTAGAGGGCTTTTTAAGGTCTTCCTTCATCTGCAGGTAGAGCTCTCGGGTCAACTCCCCTTTAGCATATCTTTCGTCCAAAATCTCTTCGGCAGTGGTTTTTGCCGTCAGGCTGCTTTCGGTGCTGCTTTCGGCAGCAATTCGGCGTCCCGAATCGCGCAAGATCAGATACAGTATCAGAAAGAGTATGCCTATCCAGGGTATCAAGATCGGTAAACCCCATAAGAGCCCATTCATGTCTCTTTTCTCTGCATCTTTATAGACCAGGTAGGCTATGGCTAAAGATACAATCCAGGCAAAGACCGTTCCAAATCCCATGAAAGGGAACCAGTCAATCATATGATAGTATGGCATATCAATTCCTCTCAACCAGAAGTAACCGGAGACGGCTCATTTTACCATAACATTGCCGACTTCTGACTGCCAACTCTTCGACGTTTAACGTATTTAAGGGTGTAGTACAGATTCTTGAGCTGCAGCCCGAATCAGACTATTTTTTGGCCATCTGCCTGATCTTATCCCAGCCAGTTCCCCCCACCCGGAGAGGGTGATCCAGCACCACATCGATGAAGCCGAAGATGACTGGAGCATAAACAGCATAAAAGTCGCGAGCGAAGGACATAGCCTCCCCTAGATCCTGGAAGTGGCGAGTCTCCATCTCCTCACCCGTCCCGGCTATTATGGTGCGAATATTGCTCTTAGCTACGAAGCTGGACATGCCACAGGAGGCTTTGGGGGGCTGCACGGCATCGATGTTCACGGGCACGCCGCCGTAGCATTCGTAGGCATAGCGCAAAATCTCTTCTCTCGTCCCCATGCCCTCCGATTTTGCATCCTCTAAGATTTCTTCATCCAGAAAATCGAGCTGGGGAACGAGGCCTGCATCGATGACGTAAGAGAAGCCCTCCTCGCTACTTGGAGCCAGGTCCACGGCCTCCAGAACCAGACCCAGCTTCACCGGCTCTCCATAGCCGAAGTTGCACTGCCAGCGGTCGCTATCCACATAAAGCTGCCCGTCGCTCAGTTCTATTATATTAAGCATCAGAAGCAATATTATTACTATTACATAATAAGCCTTTTCGATTGACAATTTTTTGATTGACAATGATGGCCACCGAATAGCACCATCATGAATAAAATGGTACAATGCAGAAAGGTCTAAATAATAACAGCATGCAAAACCGGAAAGGGGTTTCTGCAATGGATTTTAAGGATTGCATAAAATTTGCGAGTGATAATCCGGTCAGCTTCATTGCCACCGTGGACGGCGAACAGCCCAGGGTGAGGGCCTTTTTGATGTGGTTTGCTGATGAGAGCGGCTTTTACTACCATACGGGAACGGCAAAGAGCGTCTACAAGCAGCTCAAGAACAATCCCAATGTGGAGATATGCTTCTACCATGCAGGCGGCGACATGATGGCCAAGAATATGATGCGTTTGACAGGAGATGTGGAGTTTTTAAACAACCCTAAGCTTCGAGCCCGGCTCCTGGAGGAAAGGCCTTTTCTCAAGGCTTTGATGAAGAGCCCCAGCGATCCGGTGCTGGCCATATTCCGCATTGCCAAGGGCGAGGCATGGTTTTGGAGCATGGCCGAGAATATGAGGGAAGCGGAGATTCCCAGGATAAAGTTCTAAGTATCCCCCGGATCGAGTTTTCAGAGAGCTATGCAGCGTTATTGCCAGATTCTTTTTCCGCCCGGCACATAAAAATAGCATGGCAAGATGGCGTGGTAGAATAGCATTGCAGGGAAGGCTGAGCAAGAGCTTATACAGAAAGCCCAACGAAAAGAAGATTTGTTGCTTTTTTCATCTTACTGTCGCTGCATAGAGAGATCCTTGAAAACAGAATATTTATAGCCCATCAGCCCTTTTCAGATCAGATAACAACCCCTGGCCAAATTGGACTTCAGGGCGTTGTGATCTACGAGGGTTGCCCCGCCTCTGAGAAGAGTTTCAAGAGAATTGAAAGGGATCTGGATCTGCTACTCAATCTAAATTTCAGGACGCAGAAAACGCGGGAAAAGGCATCAGTCAAGATGATGCCGATAGAATGACCTACCATCCGCAATAACAGATTTTAAAAATAGCATAAGAGGTGTCCGGATCGATGGACTATACAGATGTGCTCGATAGCTATGATGCAATCATAGAGATAGACCTGAAGAGTCGATTGGATGAGATGGCAAAAGAAGGCCAAAAGTACCATCCCTTCCTGGGAGATGTTTATAGTGCGACCGGGGAGTTTGTGCTGAGAGGCGGAAGAAGGCTTTCCGCATGCAGCACTCTCATAGTCTTCAAGGGCTTTACAGGTCAAGTAGATGACAGAATCCTCAGGGTATGTTCCGGCATTGAGCTGTACAGGCACAGCATCCTCATACACGACGATATAGTGGATGCGGAAGACAAAAGAAGAGGCGGAGAGACCCTGCACAAAACTCTGGCAAAGGGGTTTGATGAGCGTTTTGGCACCGGATCGGCCATGTTTGCCGGAAATATTCTTTATGCCCTTGCCAACGAGTGTCTTTTGCAGTCCGGCTTTGAGCAAAATAAGATTGTGGATGCTGCAAAACTGCTGGCATCGGAGTTTAAGGCTGTGAACGAGAGCCAGATTTTAGATATGCTTTTCGAGTACAAGGATCCGGACGTCAAGGAGTGGGAGGTCATGGCCAGCAGAAGAGCAGCCTCTCTCTTCAAGGCATCGATGCTAACCGGAGCGCTGCTTGCATCCGCCCCCGAAAAGGATCTGGAGCTGCTTTTAAATGCTGCCAGGCATATAGGATTTGCTTTCGATATTCAGGATGATATCATCGATACCTTTGCCACGCAGGTGCAGTATGGAAGAGTTCCTTGCGGAGATATCGGTAAGAGGAAAAAGCCGCTCCATGTCATCCTGGCTTTGCAAAAGGAGGAGCGTCTGGCTGCGATCATGCAGGAAGGCAGAGCGCTTGAGGGTGCTGACATCAAATATGTGCAGAGTTTGATAAGGGACTGCGGCGCTCTGGATAAGGCCAAGTCGATCTCAAGAGAGCATGCCGGTCAGGCCGAAAAGATGATCTCCATGACAGGGATGAATCAGGATGCAAAGGACTTCTTCATATCGTTCATAAGATTTGTGGACGAGAGTCTAGACTGGTACAAGTAAGGGCACGGAGCCCAGGTGGTGGGGCATGAGGATCCTAGCATTGGTGGGAAGCCCCCGAAAAGGCGGCAACACCGAAATTCTTGTAGATGAAATTCTCAAAGGAGCAGAGGCAAAAGGCCACGTCACAGAAAGGCTGCGCCTCTACGACTACGAAATTCTGCCCTGCCTGGACTGCCGCGGCTGCAAGAGGGCAAAGTCCGGCTACACCTGCGCCCTCTCGGACGGAATGCAGGAGATCTATGGCAAGCTAGAGAGGGCCGACATCATCATCTTCGGGACGCCCATCTACTGGTACGGGCCCACTGCCAAGATGAAGCTTGTTATCGATAGGCTGCGGCCCTACATCGCCAGCCGCAAGCTATCGGGCAAGAAGGGAATGGTAGCCACTCCCTCCGAGGAGGGGGCGGGATGCTGCGGGCCGCTTTTGCAGATGTTTGCCATGTCTTTTGACTATCTGGGCATGGAGAATGCAGGCAGCCTGCTCGCTCAGGCTTACGAGAGAGGGGAGATAAAAAAGAAGCCAGAGGAGCTGGAGAGGGCACGAGAGATGGGAAAGTCGCTGTAGCTCTTATTCAATTCCCGTCTCAGACGAAACATTCATTATAAAAGGTGGGCATTCTTGAGCCAGGTAATCTATATGTTTCCACGCAGATACCTTCAAGTTGGGTTTGTCGCCCTCATTTTTGCTTGCATGCTGATATCCGGATCAATTGCACAGCCTGATCAGCCCGATCCAGCGATGGGGGAAACGCGGCAAGATCACGCTTCTCTGCAGCCAAGCGCAAGCATTGACTCTAATGCGTCCATAGATGCCGGTTGCTTTTCGGATGGTTACGGTCTGAATTGCAGCAGCTTAGGATTTGATCCGCGATTTGGCTGCATGCAGATCTCTAATGCTTCCAGCGCATTAGACAACCTCTCCCCCAAGTTGCCTGTAGTCGAATGCTTCATTTTGAGTGGAGACTACAATTCCGAAGCGGGCATAGTTCGTGAGGGCTGCATGATGCCGGTGTTCAGGAGATATATCGCTCTGCAGGGCGAAGAATTCGAGTTGATCCGCAGCAAAGAGGAATTCCTGTCCGTATTTTCACCGGTCGAGACAAAAGAGGAGGCATTGGCTTTTGCCGTGGCCCTGACAAGCTCATTGCCAAGATATGATACCTCCGTCCCGGAGGGTTACTTCCCAGTAACGTCTTCAACGTCTTCAATAAGGCCGACATGCGTGGAAGAGACCGAAGAGGGCTTTAAAGTCCATCTTTTCGATAGCGAAATATGTGGCTGCGGCTCGCATCCATATTATGCCGTTGAATACCTTGTCACAAAAGAAGGCAATGTGACCGAGTTGTTGAGGGAGAAGGTCTACGACAGCAATTACAACATCTGCGTGGATTGAGTGGCGAAATTGTCCTCGTGTGCTCAATTGCACACTTGCTTTTTTCGTGGAATTTTCTCTCCGGTAAGACCTGGGCCAAGCTGCCATACACTGTTTGAGCCTTCTGACGCAATCACTCTAACGCGACACCTATTTTCCACTTGAAGCTTGCGAAAAGTGGGGCATGTGGCCCTGAGCCGTTTCAAAATCTATTAATACATTAAACCGGCATTCATCTTCCGCCAAGAGGCCGTCGACATGAAAATTGCTCTCGTAGGTGGAACTGGGGATATCGGGACGGGCTTTGCCGTTCGCTGGGCTGCAAATCATGAGATCATAATAGGCTCACGAAAGGCCGATAAGGCCAAGGAGAGCGCAGCTATCGTCCTGCAGATGCTTGATGGAAAAGGGAATATCTGGGGCACGGATAACGGCAGCGCCATCTCCGGGGCTGATGTAGTAGTTCTCGCTATTCCCTACGAACATCTCGCATCTGTGACAGGTGATCTAAAGGGCTGCTACAATAGCCAGGTCGTCGTATGCCCCATAGTGCCCATGAGCTACAACGGCAAGTTCTTCCAATTCAATCAGCCGGTAGAAGGCAGTGCTGCCATGGTGGCACAATCTCTGCTTCCCCAGAGTGTACGAATTGTGTCCGCTTTTCATACCATCTGCGCAGCGGCTTTGCAGGATAAAGATAGAGAGTTGAAGGGCGATACATTCCTCTGCAGTGACGACCCGGAGGCATTGGACCAGGTGGCGGGCCTCGCTCAGGAGATAAAGAGCCTGCGGCCGCTGAAAGCCGGGCCCCTGGCAGCCTCTAACCTTGTGGAAAGCCTGACACCCATGCTGCTCAACGTCGCACGCAAGAATAAGATCAAGAATGCGGGCATCACGATTGTGTCGGAGAGGGGAGAGGCGTAGATAGCTTCCCCTCCCGGATTTCGCTTTTGCTGCGATAGTTTGGAATTATAGTCCCTAACATAACAAATCTAATTTATCATACAGGAATCTAGGAATCCACATTCTTGCAGCAGAAAGACTTGCTGTCAGGCTAAAGAAACCATCTCTTGCAGTCTTTATCAGTTCCTCTCTGGTATCAATTTCA
>DATLBD010000198.1:0-2806 GCA_035527135.1 Methanothrix sp.
ATCTCTACGGTCAAAAAGAACTCAATTTCTGTTATCGATGCCATTCAAGGTGCATTTGAAGGGCATCCATTCATCCCGGGAGAGACTTTGATTGCGGGCTGAATTCTTAATGATTTAGTGGATAGGGCTGAATAGTTACAATGAAACTACATGAACTTATTCTTCTTTCTTAATATTGTACTAATCTAGGTCCCATTATTCGAATCAGTAAACGGGAATTGATAGATTGAAACCAAAGTCGCATCGATGTCATGGGGCGGTCTACATCAGATCTTCTTTTTTCCGAATCATTGTCGCCCAAAAACAATAAATATAAAGCTTCCCATCCTGGTTCATGTTAATGTTTCTATGCTGTGGATGCAAGAGGCCGGAAGCGGGCGCTATTTCCGAGGTCTTTTATCGATCTTTGGCCAGGCTGGGCCAAACTGAATTCTCAAGGTCCTTAATGTGCTTTCAGGCCAATTGAAGACAAGCAGTTCAAGACAAGCTCTAAATATTTAGCGGATGAAAAGAGCAGGAGATATTTCGGGGGTTTAAATCATGCTCAGTGGATTCAAAAATTTCGGATTATTGGTATTGGCAGCAATGGCGGCTTTTTCAATGGCGGGATTCGTAATGACGGACACTGCCCTTTCCGAGGATTGGGATAGCTACAGTCCTGCACACGCAGTAGGCTCCGGAGATGACGACTGGTGGACGGCATATCCCGATCAGCATGAAGACTCAGGCTCGGCTGTCGAGCATCCTGACTGGGTCTTGGATGCTCTCAAGGAGAAGCCAGTGCTCATACTGATTCATAGCAGCAACTGTAAGCCATGCCTGACCCAGGTGCCGAGAATCGAAACAGCAGTGGCGAGCTTGGGCAGGGATCTAAAATACTATGATATGCTGGCGGAAGGAAGCAGCATTAAAAGGGCAATTGATATCCTTGCAGTCTATGATCCAGATGGTGTAGAAGACAAATATTTTGTGCCCACGACAACCTTCATTACCCTTGCCAAGGGCCCGGATGGTGCGGTGGATGTGGCCTGGCATAGCGAGATTGATGCTATAAGCCAGGAAAAGATCGATGCTTACGTAAAGGATTCCATCTACTACTACAAGCAGAATGCAGCCGCATGGACCTGAGAGTGATATCAATAATTGCCTTTAAAATGATTAGCTGCAAAAAGAACCTTCAAACTGCAGCCTTTATCTTCCTTTTTGCCGTCGCTGCACTTTCTCTATTTTCCTGCCCCGTTTTTGCCGGCGAGGCAGGCGAGGCCATCAAGGCCCCGGAGTTTTTTGCTGTCGGAGTCGATGGAAACAACTTTTCTCTTTCCGACTTCCAGGGTTCGCCCCTTATCTTGCATATCACCAACATCGAGATCCCGTTATGCGTTGAATGCGAAAAGTCCCTGAAAGGGCAGGTAGAGGAGCTGGCAAAACTAAAGGCCATCGACCCAAACGTCCAGATAGCCACGTTGAACCTGAGGAAGAATCCCTATTCCCGTGATGGCAAGTCCCTGGCGGAAAAGTGGTGGAAGGTTAATATTACCTGGCCCTGGGCTGAGGACATCGAGCCTTATACCATCGCCAGCAAATATCTCGACTACTGGAATGTGAGAGGCGGCTCCTCCAATCCGACTCTCCTTCTCATCGACAAAGAGGGCAATGTCGCCGGAGTGTATCACGTCTACCGGGTGGGCGAGGGTGAGCTCGACGGCGTGCAGAGTGCCGAGACGCTTTACAAGAAGCTGCAAGACGTGGGCGGCTCGCAGTGGAAGGGCCTGGAGGGCGAGGTCTTCGGGCAGGAAGTGACGGCTTTGGGCATGTTCGGGCTGGGCATACTGACTTCGCTTGCACCCTGCTCGATAGCTCTTATGATCGCCGTATTCTCCTATGTTCTGACCGTAAGGAGAAAGGATGAATATCTGAAAAAGAGCGTCTCCACTTCTAAAGAGGGCTTCATGATGGGAATTGCCTTCACACTGGGCATGGCCGCCGTCTTCTTTGTGCTGGGGCTGTTCATATCTCAGGTAGGCCTGTTCATAAGAGACTCCACGCTCTTCGACCTGATGGCCGGGGTGATCATGATACTTCTGGGCATCAGCAACATCAAACCCCTGGAGGAGATCTTAGAGCCCGTAACCTCCCGAATTCGGCCCGATCGGGGGGCGTATTGTGAAACTAAAAAGAGCCTGCTGCAAAGGTCGGTTGAGGCCTCCATTGCTCTCTTCAAGCACTCCGCCTTCATTGGAGCCTTCACATTGGGCATATTTTTTGCCCTGGGCTGGGCACCCTGTGCTTTATCTATGGTGCTGCCGGTATTGATCTGGCTGGCGTCGCAAAACGTCACCCCCCTGGCAGGAGGAATGATGCTCTTCATCTTCGGAATCGGGCATGGCGTGCCCATCATTCCCATTGCCACTTTCTCCCGTACGGTGGGCGGAAGGATCGGAGAGAAGTATGTCTCCATTGGTGCCTGGACTACCAAATTTTTCGGGCTGCTGGTGATAGTGGTCGGCGTGGTGTATGCGGCAAGGTATGCCGGATTTTTGCTGTGGTGAAGGCGTCGGCTTGGTTTTTTCCTCTTTTTTTCTTCAATCGCTTTCTTAATTTATATTTTTAACTTAATCTTCATAAATTCCGAAACCTCTTTATAATCTTCATGACAATTTACCGTTCATGAAGCCTTACTTTTCCATTCTTTTAATCCCGCTCCTCTTTCTCCTGGTGGGCCTGGCCGGTGCTTCCTTCTGGTTCCAGGTGATCGATGTCACACCCATTGAAATGACTCCTAACAGCGAAGCTAACTTCACCGTCT
>DATLBD010000199.1:0-7326 GCA_035527135.1 Methanothrix sp.
CCTTTCGAGATAATGCCCGTAGATCTGGGTCACTTCAAATCCCTCATTGTTAAGGCCAAAGAAAGCTTGGAGGATTGAGCTTGGACGAGCTGGAAGAGATAAAAAGGAAGAAAATGGAACAGATGAAAAAAGAGATGAACATATCCGCAAAGCCGTCGGTAGATTTGCCGGATAAGCCTGTAGTAGTCACTGATGCGACAATTGATTCTGCCGTATCCCAATATCCGGTCTTCGTCCTGGACTGCTGGGCAGAATGGTGTGGCCCCTGCCGCATGATCGGGCCGATTATCGAGGAGCTGGCCAGGGAGATGAAAGGAAAGGCCGTCTTCGGCAAGCTGAACGTCGACCAGAATATGCAAACAGCTAACAAACACAGGATCTCGGCGATACCCACTCTGATGATCTTCAAGGACGGCAAGCTCATAGACAAACTGGTGGGCGCCTACCCCAAGCCTGCATTAGTCGCAAAAATTCAAAAGTTCCTCTGAAGGCTAACCTTCTGAGGACCTTCTTTTCTATTATTTTTTCCAGGCACGGATGACGGATAAATACTCTTCAAGGTATGCTATTTGTAGCCTTGATCTTGGGATAGCCGGAGATACTGTAAACCGGTTTGGACGAGAGAGTGTCAGGCACCTCGTAAAGGGGCTTGGTTCTTGAATACTCACTTATATTGTAAATGGGCTTGTAGATATCAGTGTTGTAGGTGATTTGGGATACATTTCCCAGACGCTGGCTGACATTAAAAGCGCTACTCGGAGATATGCGGGAAGGGATATTGTAGGTGGACTTGTTTCCGTACACATCCAGGTTGTTTAGGGGCTTGGTCTTCTCGAAGCCGGCACGCAGAACCTTGGTATGCGAGGTGGCATTCTGAGCACCCATTTCCGGACCATCATTCGCAGAGATATCCTCTGTAACAACCAGGTCCTCAACAGGTGTGACGAACGCTGTTACATTGTCAGTCGCGTTTAGCGTGATAGCCGCTGTGGCATTCTGGGTCTCGTTTTGCGTAATATTCGCTGTAGCGTTCCAGGTCTCGTTTAGCGTGATGTTCGCTGTCGCGTTCTGACTGTCTTCTGCAATTGTGGCCGGCACGAAAACGGTCAGCAGTGCCAAAGTGCAGATAAGGCTCGCAAGAATTTTTTGCATAATAATCATCTCCTTCTTCTGAGAAGAACAACCATGAGCATGGCTATTGCGGTACATCCTGCAGGAAAGCTTGCTTTCTCTGCCGTATCTGTGGCGTTGCTCCTGACCAGAGGCTTGGCCTCAATCACGTTCTCCTCCAAATCCTTGACAACGCCACCCTGGCCGATCAAAACGGTGCGTAGCTGATAGATGCCCGGCTCAAGCGTCTTGTTCCAGGTGATCTCCACCGTCTCATCGTCTCCGGTAAGAAGGACTGGAGTCCTCTTCTCAGTAGTATTGAGAATGGAACCGTTCTGATATAGAATAAACCGCAATGATCCTTCAAAGGGAACGCGAGAGTTGCCCAAGACAGTGGCGCTGGCACCGGTCTCATCCTGATAGGTCTCGGTGATCAAGGCATCATCGACCGCCCGGAAGGAATTCATGAAGGCCCTTGTTTGGTTGTGATTCAGCTCCACAATCTTCACCCGGCCCGCATACTCGTGCCCGTTTTCCAGGATCTGCTTCCAGGCATAGTCCTTGGTAATTGGCATGGAAAAGCTTCCCGCGATGGGTATTACCTGCTCTCTGGTGACATATACGGCCTTGTTCCCGTCGATGAGCATGTAGTAAATGTCCACAACTGTAGAATCGCTGGCACTGATGGCAAGGTGCATGCCGCGAGAATCGGCACGAAAATCGCGCACATCAAATCTTATAGGCTCCACTCCCCCGTAATAGAAGCTATAGCATTTCCTGGAGACTGGGGTCCCATTTTCCCATAAGCTTGCGCAGACATCATAGCTGCCTTTCTCGGCATCAAAGGACGGCCAGCGAATGACCCAGGTCCCCGGACCGTCCGCCGTCAGGTTTCTGGTCATGAGCAGCTTTCCCTCATAGATCAGATCCATCCGCAAAGCCAGGCCCGATGCGTCTCCTTCCAGAGTAACATCAGCAGAGTCTATGCTGGAGTAGAGATCCGCAATCTCCTGAGACTGAGCTGTGCCCGCCATAGTCATCAGGACTGCCAGGGCCACCAGGACCACCAAATGCCAAACTGTGCTTATTCTCATAAAGGACCTACCTGCCGGCAATTGCCGGGTATTCTGTCCCATCTGAATGGGTTTAAAACTAACGTATCGAAAAAAGGAAATTAAAAAAATAAAACCAAAGAAAACATGCCCTGAAGCTTGATGCCAGGCCAGCTAAATAGGCAGCCAATTGGTGAACGGCGCGATCAAGGTTATGAGCAGGGATGTCAGTACCAGCCAGGTAAGAATGGCCACGGTCGTTTTAGTGAACCTTTCCGCCTCCTGGGGCCTTACAATCCTCTCAAAGCCGGACTGCACCAGATCCCTGAAGATATGTCCCCCATCCAATGGCACTGCAGGAAGACAATTGAATAGCCCGGCATAAAGGTTGATCCAGCCGATCCAGAGCAGGAGGTTTGCAATCCAGAAGAACTTGGCTCCCAGAGGCTCCGCCCATCCGCTGGGCTCAAAGACAGCAGTCAGCCAGCCGCTAAAGCCTGGAAAGCCCTTCTGGGTGAATCCGGGAATTCCGGCAAAAGGCAGGCTTAACATGTAGGTAAAACCCTGCATGCCGCTACTGGGTAAGGCCTTGAGGACTTGCAAAAATTGCCTGGCAGGAGCCTCCTGAAAGATCACGCCTCCTAATAAAACCGCATTCCCGGAGATGCCTATGCCTATGAATCCTCCACTATCCTCAGAAGCTGCCTCTTTCGCGGTGAGATTAACCTGGTAGGTATTGCCCTGGCCCGTGGTTATGGCAATGATTTGGCCGGGGCGGGTCGTATTCATATGCTTTCTGAAGCCCTCCAGGTTTACAATCTCCGTTCCGTCGATCCTGCTGATTACGCTCCTGGCAGGAAGTCCGGCCACTTCGGCAGGCGAGTCCTGGAAGATAGATGCCACCATGATGCCTCGCGCCGGCTCACCGGAGAGCGATAGGATCTGCTCTCTGTCGTCATAAAGCACCCGCATGCTCGCAGAAGACGCGCCGAGATCGCTGTAGAACTGATCTAGACTTAGGTCTCGGTTTCCATTTACATCCAATAGCACCATGCTGCTCTCAAAACCCTCCGCCTGGGCGGCAGAGCCGTTCTGAACGTCGACTACCATCAGCCTGTCTACAGGAGATATGGACCCGATGACCGGCCCGAAGAAGAGGGCCATGGCCACTGCAGCCACAATGAAATTGGAGATAACGCCCGCGGATAGTATCCTGACTCTCGCCCCCCTGCTCACCTTTGGCGGCTTGTCTTTGTTGCCGAAGAGCTCCTCTTCGTCCGGCTCCACAAAAGCAGCTATTGGGGCAATTAAAACCGCGACAATTCCCATGGACTTGACCCGCACGCCCTCAACGCGGCTGAGTATGCCGTGAGCAAACTCGTGTACTACCATGGTCACAAATAGGGCTATCCAGCCCCAGGCAAAGGGGATGTACTCGTTTAATCCCGGAATAAGAAGGATGTTTCTCGGAGCGTTATAACTGCTGGGCATGGGAGGCTCTTGGATCATGTAATAGGTCATGATAAGAACCAGCATCAAAAAATAGGTCATACTCAATATGACCAGAGGTATGCCGGCCGAGGCCACGAGCCTCCAAAAAGTCTTGGGACGGGCCAGCTTGTCCAGCAGATTGAGACCCCTGGTGGTTCGAAAGAATATGGCTAAAGGAATGCCTAGCAAGCTTCCGACAGAGACTCCCCGGCTGCGCCATTCTTCGCTATTCTTCAAAGGAAAAAGAAGGATGGAATACAGGCCGATCAGTGCTACGGCTATGAGCAGCCAATCAACGGAATCAAGCTGTAACTGCAAAGCCAAAATTTTATCCTCGCCCGATCAATCTACGATACCATTATATAAGCTAATAGCTGCACGCCGCCTCTAAACGGGAAATCACAGCTTGAAATGCCAGTTTTTTTACACCATGCATTGCGGATAACGAATATTAGCCAAAAACCGGATAGACATATCAATTAAGATAAATTTTTAACACAAGTGATGAGAAATAAGTGATGCAGAATAATTAGTGATAAAAAGAAAACGAGAGAAAAAGATAAAAAGAGCTTCAGAGTATGCCCTGTTCCCTCAGCTCTTCCCTGGCCAGCTCTTTATGTTTCTTCTCTAAAAAGCTATAGACATTTCCATGGGGAGCACCATCAAGCAGCATCTCCACGGCAGTACGTGCAATTCGGATTTGCTCAGGATAGCCTAAGATGGCTACCGTCTTGCCATACACCGAAACCTTGGAGCCGGATAGCCTTTCCATGATCTCGCGCGAGCGTCCGTCCTTGCCGATGATGCGGCCCTTGATGCGTGCCATATCGCTCTTGGTGCCCACCATCTTGGACAGGTCCAGCACATCGAGCATCAGCATCTCGTCATCAAGAATGGACAGAGCCCTCTCCGGTGAGAAGCCCCTGCCGATAGCTTTTACCAGGTCTAAAACTCTCAGGCCCTGCAATGGATCTTCAGCCGATGCTATGGAGACCGTGCCGGTCTCGCTGTCTATCTCAAGAGTGGTCTTGGTCTTCTCTTCGATAAGGTGCTTCATGGACCCGCCCGGCCCCACCAGCACACCTACGCGCTCCTCTGGAATCTTGATATCCAATTTAATCAGCCTTCTTTTTGTCTATCTCTTCTTTGTCTTTTAGAAGCTTCCCCCAGATCTCCTCAGGCGAGCCCACGTTATATTTTTTCTTGAAGTAATGGGCCACGTTGGCTATATCACGCTCCAAAAACCTTCTAGCCATAGGATGGTCCAGGGTAACAGATTGTCCCATATCGATAATTACCGGCTTGCCTTCGTCATAAAGTATATTGAACTCGCTCAGATCGGCATGAACGAGCTGGGCACGATTATAGAGCACGGAGATATATTCGGCGATCTTCTCAAAAATGCGCTTTGCCTCTTGTATCTCCAGTTCCACGTCTTTTAGCGGAGGGGCAACGCGCTCGCCTTTGCCAATAAGATCCATAACAAGTATGTTCTCCTTCATGGCTATGGGATGGGGCACGGCTACGCCCACCTCTTCCGCTCTCGTAAGGTTTCGAAACTCCTTACGGGCCCAGGCCGCGACAATAGCTCTCTTTGTGCCCTTCACGCTTCCAAATCTTGGATCGCCATTCAAGTAGTCCTGCATGGCATTGAAATTGCTGGTAGAGATGCGGTAAATCTTTAGGGCCAGCTCTTTTTCGCCAACTATTGCCCTGAAAACGTTGGCTTCTTTGCCGGTGCAGACGGACCCGCCCAGAGCATCGATTACGCCCTTATTGGCCAGGCTGTAAAGGTCCATCAGGGTGCGCTTATCGAAGACCGCATCCCGGACGTTTAGATCATCGGAATCCTTTATCCTGGTACGAAGAACATCGATCTGGGTGTCAAAATCTTGAACCTTGGTGCGCCTGCTCATAAAGTGCCTTTCAAGAAGATTCCTTTCAAGTACCTTTCAGAAATCCTTTGCGTTGCAGCCAGTCGACCTGGGGACCTGTATATCTCCAAACCACATCTGCCTTCTCATCCTGGATTTCCCAGGGAATGACAATAACCACGTCACCCTGTCTGATCCAGATCCTCTTCTTCATCTTACCGGGTATGCGCCCCATCCTGGTAACGCCGTCGATGCATCTCACTTTTATGCGATTGGAGCCAAGCAAACTTTCCACATGTCCGAATATCTCTCTATCCTGTTTGCGAGGGAGACGGACTCTGGTAATTACAGCTCCTACTTCTTCTCTGCCACGACCTCTCTGATACAGCTTATCACCTCAAATAATTAATATGGACATAAGATTAATGGTATTTCTGGGTCACTCTCGCCCCGAGCAGCCAAAGCATCTTTCTTGCGCCCTTGCGTTAAAAACCACTCTTAAATAGTTAAAGCTTGTGTCGGCCAAAATACAAATGGGCCCGACGCGATTCGAACGCGTGATCCCCGCCGTGTGAAGGCGATGTCATAACCAGCTAGACCACAGGCCCTCGGAGAAGCAAGTAAGCCATCAGCTATTAGTATCTTGCCCTTGTGGAGATAATCTGCAAACACATTTTCGTCCGGCGCAGAGGAATTATTTAAATAGTAATTCGCGAAGCTAATAAAACGAATGAGTTTCATTTTGAGAAACCCAGCCTACACCTTTTATGAGCGGCTTTTGAAGTCACGCATTCTTGCCGGATTGCCGGTAGAGCATGTGGCCATTATTCAGGATGGAAACCGCAGATTTGCCAGGCAAAAAGGCCTCTCCAAGTTCCTGGGGCACAGCCTTGGTGCAGATACCTCGGAAAGGGTCATGGACTGGTGTCTGGACGTGGGTGTTAGACATCTCACGCTCTATGCCTTTTCTACGGAGAACTTTTCCAGGAATGAGACGGAGAAGCGCTATCTCTTTGATCTGATCAAAGATAAGTTCGTGGAGCTAAAGCGCTCCAAAAAGATACACCACAATCAGATTCGCGTGCGTGCCATCGGCAGGGTGGAGATGCTGCCGGCAGACCTTCAGGAAGAGATCTGCCGCACACAAGAGGCCACGCGAGAATATGATAAGATGTACTTGAACGTGGCCCTGGCCTACGGCGGCCAGCGCGAGCTGATAGACACAGTGCGGTCCCTGGCACGCCAGGTTTCTGAGGGGAAGATCAGAGCCGCAGATGTGGATGAGGATCTTATCGCCCAGCATCTCTATCCTCGGGACGGTATTCCTGTACCCAAAGTAGATCTGATCATCAGGACGGGTGGAGACTGTCGCACCTCCAATTTCCTGCCCTGGCAGGCCAACGGCAATGAGTGCGCCGCATACTTTTGCGCACCCTACTGGCCCGAATTTCGAAAGATTGATTTTCTGCGCGCAATAAGAACCGCCCAGACTAGGGCTTCAGGCCAACAGGCTTAATAACTAAAAGCAAGCCATGAGGGATGTTTTGTCCCGATGGGGTAGTGGACATCCCGGAGGCCTGCGGAGCTTCTTCGCGCGGACAGCCTTCAACCCGGGTTCGAATCCCGGTCGGGACGCTTTTATTAACGAGCTAAAAAGATGACGTTTGACTTACTTGCAGTCATATGGCCGTGAACATTTTCATCTTCATACATTGATCTAGCAAATCTGAAAAACTCAAAATGCTTGGTTATAGAAAAAATTAAGGGCAATACATAATTTTGATTATCTGTGTCGGAGC
>DATLBD010000200.1:0-12216 GCA_035527135.1 Methanothrix sp.
TGCAGGGCCATCTCCTCATCCTCACGGCTGTGGGAGATGTAGACTTTGGAGATCATCAATATATTATCTGTCCGCACTCCTCAAAAGCCTGACCGTCCTCGGATATCGACTGGATACCAGTAAAGAGACAAAAAGGAATAGATCTCTGGCCTCAAGCCTCTAGGAAGATGTTCCAGACCGCCCAGAGGATGGAAAGGGTAGCCACGAAGAATATTATATGCAGAGTGTCCTGAGAGATATTCAGAGCCAAGAGATTTGCCAGATCATAGATGACGTAGAGCACAAAGGTAAGGGCTATGCACCAGCCGTACTTTTTCTTCTTGCCGATGGCCAGCATTACGCCCAGGGCAGCCACGACCGCCTCAAGCAAGATGGAGAGCAAATGGAGCAGGTTCATTTTGAAATCAAATAATAATTAAAATTTATAAGATATAAACTTATGGGAACTATCGAGGGAAATAAGAGCCGATTAGGCCTATTTTTTAGATAACAGCCCGTGAGACTTAAGCAAATTTATCACCTCAGTTCGGTCAAGGTCGTACCAGTTTCTATAAGCGTCTGCTACGGCAAAGCTGTAGCCGCTCCGGATATTGGGGCAAAAGATAGTGTCTACACGAGTGGCGAGGAGCTTGATAGTGCTTGCCGAGGCAGTAGGAACGGCAACTACTATCTGGGAGGGCTTACGCCTCTGCACGACGCGAACGGCAGCCAGCATGGTATAGCCGGAGGCCAGCCCATCGTCCACTAATATTACTGTCTTGCCTGCAAGCTCCGGCCAGGGACGATCCTCTCGAAAGATGCGGTTTCTTGCCAAGAGCCCCTCATGCACCGGCTTGGCGAGCACCTCAATCTCCTCACGTGTAAGGCCCAGCTCTCTGACTAAAGGCTCGTTTAGCATCATATCCCCTTCCAGGCTGACCGCTCCAAAGCCGGATTCCGTGTAGCCGGGAATGGGAATCTTCCTTATTATCAGGAGATCAAACGGCAGTTCAAGGCAAGATGAGACGGCCAAGCCTACCGGCACTCCTCCCGAGGGTATGGCCAGGACAATGGCATCCTTTCCCCGAAATTGCTCCAGAGCAGTGGCCAGATGCTCTCCGGCATCATCTCGATCCTGGTATACTCCCGTCCTGTTGCTTAGTCTGCTATCTTCAATTACTGTTGCTGTCATGAAAAACACCAGATTTCCTGTAATCTGCAAAATATTATTTATATTAATTAGACAAATATTATTATAAATAGTTTACGAAACCAACAGATATTCCAGACAAAATATGAAAAGTAACAATCTCAATGGCATAAGTTTAAGTGAATTAAGGCGATCATACTCCACTGAAGTCTCATGCCTACAGGTGTTTACGTCTGTCACTGCGGCCTGAACATCGCCGGCGTCTTAAACGTGGAAGATCTGAAGAGCTTTGCCGAGAAGCTTCCCGACGTGGCCGTAGCCCGCAATCTGCAGTTCTCCTGCTCAGACATCGGCCAGGAGCAGATCCAGAAGGATATTGCCGAACTTAAGATCGATCGTGTTGTCGTGGCTGCCTGCTCGCCCCGCCTGCACGAGCCCACCTTCCGCCGGGCCATCACCAAAGCAGGCCTGAACCCTTACATGCTGGAGATGGCCAACATTCGGGAGCAGTGCTCCTGGGTGCATATGGACCAGCCGGCCATGGCCACAGAAAAGGCCAAGGACCTCATCCGCATGGCTGTGGCCAAAGCAGCGCTGCTACAGCCGCTGGAACCGGAGAGCATTCCCGTCAGCAAGGATGTGCTGGTCATCGGAGGAGGCGTGGCTGGGATCGCAGCCGCGCTGGACATGGCCGACGCCGGCCTGCACATTTTCTTAGTGGAGAGGCGGCCTACTATTGGCGGCTACATGGCTCTGCTTACCGACGTCTTTCCCACCAACGACTGCTCCATCTGCGTCCTGGGGCCAAAGATGTCTGAGGTCTACAACCATCCTAATATTACTCTCATCACCTACGCTGAGGTCTTGGGCGTGGAGGGCAGCGTGGGCAACTTCACCGTCTCCGGCGTTCGCCAAGCACGCTATGTGGACGAGAAGCTGTGCAAGGGCTGCATCAACGAGTGCGCCAGCGTCTGCCCGGTGGAGGTTCCCAGCGAGTACGATTTTGGCATCGGCAAGAGAAAAGCCATTTACGTTCCCTACCCCCAGGCCGTGCCCCTGGTAGCTTGTGTCGATCCTAAGGCCTGCATTGGCTGCGCTCGCTGCGTGGAGGCCTGTCCCGTTCAGGCAGTCAAGCTCGACCAGGAGCCCCAGGATTTTAAGCTGAATGTGGGCGCCATCATTGTGGCTACAGGCTGGCAGCCATTCGACGCCACCCGAAAGGAGGAGTACGGCTTTGGCAGGTACAGAGATGTGATAACCACCCTGCAGATGGAGAGGATGCTCAACGCCTCCGGACCGACCAAGGGAGAAGTTGTGCAGCCCAGCACGGGCGAGATTGCCGGATCAATAGCCTTCCTGCAGTGCGTCGGCTCGCGCGACGAAACCGTTGGAAACCTCTACTGCTCTCGCGTCTGCTGCATGGCCTCACTGAAAAACGCGCAACTGGTCAAGGAGAAGTATCCTGATACTGATATCACCATTTACTATATCGACATCAGGGCATGCGGCGAAGGATATGAAGAGTTCTACGTGAGGGCCCAGAAGCTGGGCATCAACTTTGTGCGCGCCCGCGTCTCCCGCATTGAAGAGGTAGACGGCGAGATATTCCTGATTTTCGAGGACACGCTGACAGGCCAGTTAAGGCGCGTGAAGCATGATCTGGCCGTCCTCTCCGTGGGACTGGAGCCGGACAGCAAAGCCGACGTTTTGGGCAATCTGCTTGGCCTCTCTCGAAGGCCGGACAGGTTCTTCGAAATCGCCCATCCCAAGATGAGGCCCGTAGAGGCACATATCGATGGGGTCTTCATCGCCGGCTGCGCCTCAGGCCCCAAAGAAATTCCCATCTCCATTGCCCAGGGCAGCGCTGCGGCTGCCAAAGCCATCAAGCTTCTACATAAAGGCGTGCTGGAGCTGGAGCCCACCTCGGCTTATGTGGACCCAGAAAAATGCATCAAGTGCAAGCTGTGCGTCGATGTCTGTCCCCAGAAAGCCATAGCCGTGAAAAGCCCGGCCTACGTAGATGAGGCAGCCTGCAAGGGGTGCGGCTCCTGTGCCGCCGCCTGTCCCGTAGATGCCATCAACATGCGCTTCTTCTCCGACGAGCAGATCTTAGCCCAGGTGCGGGCCGCCACAGAAGTGAAGAGAGAGTTTCCCCTCATTGTGGCCTTCCTGTGCAACTGGTGCAGCTACGGAGCTGCTGACCTGGCCGGAACCTCGCGCATCCAGTACCCGACCAACGCTCGTAACATCCGGGTAATGTGCTCGGCACGCGTGGACCCAAGCTTCATCCTGGAAGCCCTGCGACGTGGTGCGGACGGAGTGCTCATCGCCGGCTGCCGCATAGGCGAATGCCACTACCGGGATGGCAACTATCAGGCCCAGCAGAGGGTGAATGTGCTCAAAGGCGTCCTGGAGAAGATAGGTATTGATCCGGGAAGAGTCAAGATAGTTTGGTGTGCGGCCAGCGAGGGCGAGATTTATGCCAAGGATCTCAAGGATTTT
Source organism: Methanothrix sp. (assembly GCA_035527135.1). GTDB lineage: Archaea > Halobacteriota > Methanosarcinia > Methanotrichales > Methanotrichaceae > Methanothrix. Next base: position 3,632 of record DATLBD010000200.1, read on the forward strand.
ATTCGCGAGCTAAAGGCCATGGGCCCCATCGGAACGGAGCTGAAGAGCAAGGCGAGCATTGACAGCAAAGTGGGATCAGGTGCAAAGACGAAGCCTGAAGCGGAGACAAAAGCCGAGAGCAAGACAGGCACGAATAATGAGAAGGGGGCCTGAGCCTTGATGGAGATTGAAAAGGAGATGGATGTTGAGGGCTCCCATATCCTGGCCAAACAAAAAACGAAGGAGAGGGAAATCGTCCTCGATTACGATTACAAGAAGTGCGCCGGCTGCTCCATCTGTGTAGCTCTCTGCCCCAAAAAAGCCTTGCAGGAGGGGCCTTTGCAGGAGATCGCTAAGGGCTTGGACGCGCCGCCCGTGCTCATTGATCTGGATGCCTGCGCCTTTTGCGGCATGTGCGTCAATTTCTGTCCCACGAAGGCTTTTCGCATGACGGTAAAGGAAAGGACTACGACAGCAGAGGAAGCGGACGGCGCAGAAGCAGCCGAGACTGCTGGGGCCCAAACATGACGGAAGCGACAGAAGAGACAGAAAAGAAGGGAGATGCCAAAGGGATGGAAAAGTCGGTTGATTTCATCACGCAGGAGCAGTATCCTCGGCTCCTGGCGCAGGCCCTGCCCAACGAGAAGTGTCTGCCCTGCCTGCTCTGCGAGCCTGTCTGCCCCACAAAGGCCATAAAAATCACATTCAATAAAACCCGAGAAGACTATGGCCCCCTGCGCACAGGAATAGAAAGCAAGATTGCCATTGATCAGGAGAAGTGCAACCTCTGCGGCAGGTGCGCCAAATTCTGCAAGGCCTTCTTGCTGGTGGACAAGGACGAGAAAGAGAAAGATCCCCGCGATCTGGTGCCCTACGAACAGCTCCTGGTAGACGAGGAGCTTTGCGATTACTGCGGTCTGTGCGTGCCCATCTGTCCCGAGGAAGCAATAAAAGTAGAAGGCGAGCCCTTAGAAGTGCCGGAAGCCGAAAAAGAGTTCGTGGGCAAAATCGAGATCGATCAGGACCTGTGCATCGGCTGCGGCAGATGTGCCCAGGTCTGTCCATATGAGGCCATGGACATAAAAAAGCCATTTGACGGCGAGATAAAGCTGGTCGAAAAGAACCTGGTGCGTTGCGATCCCCAGGGCTGCCAAGCCTGCTTCAATGTCTGCCCGGCCAAGTGCTGGTATGTGGATGAACGGGGGAAAGCGGCGCCGGTCAAGGATCAGTGCATCTTTTGCGGAGCTTGCGAGAAGGCCTGTCCCGTCTTGGCCATCCAGGTCGAACGGTCCGATGTCAGGCACACGGAGATAAAAGAAACCCCCTGGGCAGAGGAGTGGAAGCAGGCCATATCCGCCATAAAGACAGGGGTGCGGCAAATACCGGATGTGAGCGGAGCCGTATCTCCGCCTGACATAGAGCGCCAGCCCCTGCCCGCGCCGGAGAAGCCGAAGATAGATCCCGAGCTGCTGCAACTGGTGGATGAGGCACTCAAGCCCCTGGAGCCCCTGCTGAGAAAGCCCAAGATACGACAGATTTTGGAGAAAGAGCCTGCCGAAGAGGCCATCAGGAAGATTGTAGAGCGGCTGCACAAGGATGAGGCTAAGAAGGCTGCCGCTGCGGATACCACCGAGGAGGCGGCTTGAGAATGACCGGAGATGAACAGTTCAAGCAAGAGGTTCTGCGCCTGGCCGGGGCTGAGGTATTGACCTGCATTCAGTGCGGCACCTGCTCCGCCAGCTGCCCCACGGCCAATCTCATGGATCCCAGCATCAGAAAATTGATCAAACTCTGCTTAGAGGGCAAAAAGGAGGAGGCTTTGCATAATGAAACCCTGTGGCTGTGCACCTCCTGTCTTCTCTGCACCGTGCGCTGCCCACGTGGCATCCGGCCCAAGGCGGTTGTCTCGGCCCTAAAAGACATAGCTGAGCGAGAGGGGCTGCGAAGCAAGGACGCCGACTACGAGCAGTTCTTCTTAAAGCAGATCAAGGATTACGGCCGGATAGCCGAGCTGGCTTTAACCGGCGAGTTCCTGCTCGTATTTCCCCAGGGAGCAGTGCAGTCCATGAAGATGGGTCTGGAGCTTTTGCCCAAGGGCAAGATCAGCATGGAGATTGAGAAGATCAAAGGCAGAGATGAGGTTAAGAGGATTGTAGAGGAGCTGAGGCGAGAATGAAGCTGGCTTACTATCCGGGCTGCGTCTCCAAATCGACGGGAAAGGAGATGGACGCATCCACTCGGGCCGTTTGCGCTGCTCTGGAAATTGAGCTGCAGGAGCTTGACGACTGGAACTGCTGCGGGGCAACGCACGTCTCCAATGAGCTGGTGGCCACGGGCTTGGCTGCCAGAAATATGGCCCAGACGGACCTTCCGATCATGACAGCCTGCTCCATCTGCTACAGCAATTTACGGGCTGCTGCCATGCGGCTGGAAGAGCCAAAGATCCTGAAAAGAGTGAATGCCGTCCTGGACAAGAAGTATAGCGGCTCAATAGTCCGGCATGCTCTGGATGTCATTTTGGAAACTCTTGTTGAGGACGATGAGCGGATGGTAGTGCCCCTCAAGGAGCTGAAGGTTGCCCCCTACTATGGCTGCCTGCTCACGCGTCCCACTGGCATCTACAGCCCGGAGTTTCCCACTATTCTAGAGGAGCTGATCAAGAGGCTGCAGGCGGAGCCTGTAGACTTTCGGCTCAAGACCTTCTGCTGCGGCGGGCCCATCTTCATGCCCCAGGAAAAGGCGGCAGATGATATCGCTTTTAGGATTTTATCGGATGCAAAAAATGCAGGGGCGGAGGTCATCGTCACTGTGTGCCCGCTCTGTCACCTGATGCTCGATGCCAAGCAAAAGACATTGGAGCAGAAGATGGGCGAGAAGATCGGCATTCCAGTACTCTATGTGACGCAACTGGTGGGCATCGCCCTGGGCCTGGGGCCAGATGAGCTGGGGCTGGAGATGAATTCAGTGTCACCCATGGCGATGATGGAGAAGGTTTACGAGAGGATGGCAGAAGGAGCTTAGGTCTGGCCAAGATAATTCTTGAAATAAATGTCCTTCATAGCCCTGCCCCAGCCTTCAGTATCACCACAGCATTGGTCTGCCAGATCGTCCCGAAGGCTGTCAGACTGAAATATAGCGCTTCCATTCTCCCGCCGCAAAAACCCTCTCGCTTGATCTGGGCAGCTCTTCTCAGGAGCTGAATCTTCTGCTCGCTCAAGAGGCCGAGCTTCTTCTCCAGGAAAAACCGCACATCATCCAATACATTTTCTTGAAACTTCGTGGCCGAAGCGAAGCTCGCCATCTTTTCCTGGCCGGGAGGAACCATACCTCTCTGGATGATGTTTACCGAATCCACCTCATAAAAAAGGGCCTTGACCGCGTAGCCTACGGCCTTTTGTGGCAGGAGCAAGGCCAGGATGACGGAAGCAAAAGCGATGCTCTGCGCCGCCCAGATGGCTTTGAGCTTCTCCCACCAGGTGAAACGCGGCTTTATCTCCGGCCGGATGTCCCTGCCAAAGAGGATCTTTCCCTCATGCTTCATCTTGTAGAACAAAGTGAGTTGACTGGCAACAAGGGTTGCTCCCGGCAAGAGGTTCAGCCTCTTTATCTTTCCCGATCTCCAGTCGATGTCATCCGGCCCGAAGACCTCAAAGGGTTTATAGAGCCTGGCCTGCGTCTCCAAAAACTTAAGGGCATCCTCCAGCAGGCTGCCGCCTTCTCCCGTGGAGACTACCCGTTTAAACTGCGTGCCGTGTTTTTCATCCAGCCGCCAGAAAAGCAGCTCAGCTAACTGCTCAACATTCCTTACAGCTGCATCGCTCTTGGCCTGTATGACGAGGTCTACGTCGCTCTTTCCCAGGATAAACTCGCCCCTGGCCGCGCTTCCGAAGAGCAGAATGAAGTCAATCTCGCTGCCTAAAGCTTTGCCAAGCTCACCGACGAACTCCTCCAGGAAGGCGTCCGCTTTTTGCTGATCAGCAGTCAACAGGTCGTCATCTTTCATCGTCTAATCTAAATAATTCAAATGTTAGCCTAAATAGCTTGCTATTGTGACTGCATGACATTGCTAAGCTTGATGAATTTAACGTGTAGGATTTATCAAGATAGGAAATCATTTGCAAAAGTCTTGTTAATTTCTTTAAAAATAGAAAATATTAGATCTTTAAATCCCTCCGAATAGATCCACCTTCCCTACGCCCTTTTCCTTCCTGTACTCGGCCTTTATGGCCGCCTCCAGTGCCTTGCGATAGAACCTCTCAGTGTACTCTTTGGCCATCCTGCGGGCGCTGAAATTGGGGCCAGTCATTTTGATGGTCTCCTTCATCACAGACACCCAGCCGTGTGAGACTCCATCCTCATCCACATCATAGAAGAGGGGCACAATATCCTTCTCCAGAAGATCATAGATGGCCGAGGCATCGCGTGCATCCCTATCCGGCCCATTTTCCGCACCTTCCACGGCCCAGCCGTTCTTGCCATTGTAGCCCTCAATCCACCAACCATCCAGCACGGAAAGCTGCGGCACGCCGTTCAAGGTGGCCTTCATGCCGCTCGTTCCGCTGGCCTCCATGGGCGGCAGGGGATTGTTCACCCAAACATCCACTCCATGCACCAGATATTGCGCCAGCAACTCATCATAGTCCTCTATAAAAGCAATGCGCCCTCCGAAGGTCTGATCCTTGGCGGCATTAAAGACCTGCTGCAAGAGTTGCTTGCTCTGTTGATCGTCCTGATGAGCCTTGCCGGCAAAGACGATCTGCACCGGCCTCCAGGGATCACTCACTATTTTTGCCAGCCGGGTCAGATCCTGCAAAAGGAGCGTGGGCCGCTTGTAGGAGGCAAAGCGCCTGGCAAAGCCCAATGTAAGGGTAGCCGAGTCGAGCAGCACGCCGGAGGCCATGACATTATTGGGGTCCGAACCTTCACTGCGCCACTTATTGCGCGCCCGTTCTCTTATCTTGGCAATTAGCATCTCTTTCATAAAGCGGTGATGTTCCCAGAGAACGCTATCCGGTATCTCATCGATCAGCTCCCAGATGGCTGGCTGATCATGCTCTTCCAGCCAGGTCCTGCCCATGCAGCGGCTGAAGATCACATCTCCCAGGCGCCGGTCAATCCAGGAAGGCACATGCACACCATTGGTGATGTGCTCAATAGGAACCTTGTCTAAAGCGAGTTCTGGCCAAAGCTGCTGCCACATCTTTCGGCTGACCTCCCCGTGCTTCTTGCTCACCGCGTTTCGATAAGCAGTGCAGCGCAGAGCAAAGGCAGTCATGTTAAAGCCCTCCGGCTTGGCAGGATTCATACCCAAGGAGAAGAGCTCATCTCTAGAGAGATCCAGTGTGGGCAAATAGGAGCCAAAGTACTTGTCCATGAGAGGATAGGAAAAGACATCATGGCCTGCGGGGACCGGCGTGTGCGTGGTAAAGACGGTGGTATTCTTGACCTGCTCGAAGGCATCCCGGTAGCTCATTCCACCTTCTACCTTCTCCCGAATCCTCTCCAGGACGGCGAAAGCAGGATGGCCCTCGTTTAAATGAAGAACTGAATAGTCCAATCCTAGATGGCGCAAGATGCGCACTCCGCCAATGCCTAAGACGATCTCCTGGCGCAGGCGCTGTTCCAGATCGCCTGTATAAAGCCGGTCGGATATGACGCGATTCCAGGGTTCATTGGCCTCGCAGGAGGTATCTATCAAATAGAGGCTGGTCTTTCCCACCTGAACCATCCAGACCTCCAAATAAATCGGTGGGTCCATGATCGGCACCTTGACTGTGAGAGGATCCCCATTGGAATCCACTACCTTTCTAATGGGTGCATTCTCCCGGTCCATCCTCTCGCAGGCCCCCACCTGCCAGCCTTCCGGCGAGATCAGTTGGCGCAGGTATCCCTGAGGATACATGAATCCTACCCCAATCAACGGTATGCCCAGATCACTGCACTCCTTGAGAAAGTCTCCTGCCAAAAAGCCAAGGCCGCCTGCATAGAATGGTAGAGCATGGTGCAGGCCGTATTCAGCCGAAAAGTAGGCGATCTTGCACTTTCCCGATTCAGCTATGGTGTCACAGAACCAGCCACTGAACGGATTCATATAGCTCTCAAATCGGGCCATCACCGAGTCGTAATGCCTCATGAAATGGGGGTCAGAAGAGGCCTTCTCCAGTTCTCCTTGGTCCATGCGATTGATCATCTTCACCGGGTTATGGTTACTCAAATACCAGCCCTGGCGATTGAGGAGCTTGAAGAGCCCACGGCCCTCGGGATGCCAGCTCCACCAGAGGTTGTAGGCCAGCTCTCGCAGTCCTGAGATCTTTTCCGGTAGATGGGGAAACTTGTCTTTGATGCCTTGCATGAGTATGTCAGCTCCAAGCAGCTATCATTGCGACTCTCTTCAGAGATATATCCTTCGATCTAATATTATATAATTTTTACATTTTTGCAGCTCAAGAAACAATAAATAGAATACAGTCCAAGATAATTTGTGCAGGGAAAAGTCCAGCTTCGGCGCACTTTAGGGCTCTTTGAGGTCACCTTATCGGGCATAGGCATCATCCTTGGTGCCGGCATTTATGCCCTCATAGGCGAGGCGGCGGGCCTAGCGGGAAATGCCGTCTGGATATCCTTCGCTCTATCGGCACTGGTTGCCGTCTTCACCGGGTTGTCTTATGCCGAACTTGCTTCCATGTTTCCCAAGGCCAGCGCAGAATACGAATATACATCTCAGGCCTTCGGACGTTTTCCGGCATTCATCATCGGATGGCTGATCATCTTCAGCGGTGTTATCGGTTCGGCTGCAGTCTCCCTTGGCTTTGCCGGGTACTTTCAGGCGCTCACAGGAGTTCCTTTATTGCCTTCTGCTCTGCTCTTGCTTGCAGTTCTTTCCGCGATCATCTCTGTGGGCATCAAGCAGTCGGCCCGACTGGCCATCACCTTTACAGCCATAGAAGCCTTAGGACTTGTAATTATAATAATATTGGGAATTCCGTACCTGGGCAGAGTTAACCTCCTGGAGATGTCGCCTCTAGGCTTTTCGGGCATATTCCAGGCGTCCGCTCTGATATTCTTCGCCTTCATGGGCTTTGAGGAGATGGTCAAACTCTCCGAGGAGACAAAAGACCCGGAAAAAAATATCCCAAGAGGCTTGATGCTAGCCATATCAGCGAGTATTGTCCTTTATATAACGGTGGCCCTCTCCGCTGTGAGCGTTCTTGGCTGGGAGAGGCTGAGCCAATCGTCTGCACCTTTTGCCGATATTGCCTATTCCGCCTTAGGGGCGAATGCTTCCACCATAATCTCGATTATAGCCTTATTTGCCACTACCAACACTGTGCTGCTAATGCTCCTGGCTTCATCCAGGATCATCTATGGCATGGCTCAATCCGGGTCCTTGCCCCAAATTCTGGCTAACGTCCATCCCCAGAGACGCACCCCTTGGACAGCCACGCTGCTGTCCATGGCCCTTGCCATGGCTTTCGTATCTTTTCAAGACATAGCCTTCGTGGCCAACGTCAACAACTTCACCATCTTTGTGACCTTTATGGTGATCAATGCCGCGCTAGTTGTGCTAAGATACCGGAAACCTGAGATGTATCGTCCCTTCCAGGTACCTTTTTCCTGGGGCCGTCTTCCTTTGCTTCCGTGTTTAGGGATATTCTTTAATACCTTCATGCTTGCCCAGCTCGACTGGCAGGTAATGGCCATCGGTCTTGGCCTCATGATTCTAGGGGGGCTGGCGGCAATGTTGAACAGGCACTCTATTCGGTCCAATCCCGAAAACAATTCCTGAAAATTCTTGAAAACAACCCAATTATACAATTGTCTTGACCAGTAATACGGACATTTATAACTAATAATTATAATGATGTCAAAACCTTTGAAATGTTGCAGGGCGAATTTAATTGGGGGTGATTTATTGCCTTTTGAATACAAGCTTAGCTTTTTGCTGCTGGCTTTTTCCATGCTGGCAGGCATAGCCACTGCCGCTGAGGAGATGGATGAGTACACCGTTAAGCTGGCCACCAACGATACTTTAGGAACCTACCTGGTTAACGAGACGGGATTTTCCCTCTACTACTTCGCCAACGACGCCCCAGGAAACGGTAGCAGCAACTGCTATGGCAAATGCATGGTAGCCTGGCCTCCCTTTTACGCGGAGAATATCACCGTGCCTGAGAGCCTGAACGCCTCAGAATTCACAGCAGCCATAAGAACGGATGGAAAAGAGCAGACAGCCTATAGAGGATGGCCTCTTTACTACTACAACAAAGATATGGAGGCGAGAGATGTCCTCGGCCAGAATGTCAACAACGTCTGGTTCGTGGTCAATGCCACGGATTTCGCGCCCATGACAGAATAGTTAAAATTATTTAATCTTATTTTTAGATCCTTCCGCTTTTCTAGCCAGCTCATTGGCATACAATAGATAGTTGCAGGCAGGGCTGCCCACAGGTATGATATTGCCCCGAACATTGCCGTCCACTATCTCCAGCTCGGCCACAGAAGGCGCCGACATCCTGGGCAGAGTGGTACTGCCCGGGCAGATGAGCAGACGCTTGCCCCTCTCGATGAGAGGGCGGTGAATATGCCCGAAGACCAGCACCTGCACA
>DATLBD010000201.1:0-4535 GCA_035527135.1 Methanothrix sp.
GTTAGCATCCTTCATAAATTCAGCTAACCAAAAGTTGACATATCCACCGTGTTCTGTTTTGGCAATATCTGCATTTTCCTCGAATCTAGCCTCTCGGAAGCTTACGCCATTGGTGAAATTGGTCCCTTCAAAACTTATCGGTTCTTGAAAATCTGCATAATCAAAATTTGCATTTCCTTTTATCACTGAGTTTGTAATTCTTATAGGAGATGCGATGAAAATGCTCGTTTTTCCCCTGTCGTTAGATTGGGGCCCCTTATTCTTATTGACTGGCCTTTCTTTTGATGGATCTTGCCGGCTTAAATGAATGTCGCCTTCGATTATCACATTATCATATATTACAGGTTCACCCAGCTCAATTTTGGCGCAGATCTGGTCGGCTTCGACTATATTGGAACGCGACAGGCTCTGCTCTGCAACTGCAATTCCATGCCATATAATAATAACTAAGACAAAGATAAATTTCAGCCGCATGCATTTCTCCTTCGCAAGCTAGGCAAACCTATAATCTTGCACCTTAGAGCAACTCCTGCCGCTAAAAAAAGAAGCCCAAAGATTTAACCTTCAGATTCATCTAGTGGATAGCCAATCAGCAATATTGCAGGCCAATTGCAAGTTGTCATTCATATCAAGGTATGTGTATCCCAAGATCCATCCAGAATCAAAAACCGCCCTACCTTTGCCCTTCGATCTTCCATCTAATACTGCAATACCCTGGCACGAAGGGGAATAATTCCATATAACCTTAATATCATTGTTCGTTGAGGCTAGGCAGCCGGTTGTTTCGTCAAAGCAAATTCTATGAATGCTTTTGAATAGGGGATAATCTGAAAATACCGGTTTTCCTCCTGCGTTGCCTGTCGCATAAGAGGACCCGTCAACTCCGAATTTTCTAGTGAAGACGAGCGCATCCTCATTCCAAGATCCATAGGTGCTGTCGGGAGGATATGTGGTTTCAAAGGAGATCCAAATATCTCCACCGTTTTCATAGTATCTGTATAAATCTTCCGCTTCTTTCTCGGTCACATTGACTATGCTGTTCCAATCTCCTTCAAGTATCCATATTTGTTCGTAGCCTTGGATTTCTTTCAGGAAGATCGATGGCAAGGTAACTCTATCTCTTATTTCTACAGAATATCCTTTGTCTTCTAACACTTCTTTTAGCGGATTTAAATCTGCTGGGTCTTTATACCAATGGCTATTGTCCTCTTTATTGGAGAGGACATAAACCATGATTGATGTTGTCTTTGACGGACTGTGATCGTTTTGACCGCAGGCCATTGCGATAATGCCAATTAGAGCGAGAACCAAGCCATGGGCTAGCAGGGGTAATAAATTTCTCTTGGTGGCTACCGGATTCGGCACAATCCCAGTCATAACTATAATGGTTGATAGTTTAAAATTAAATAGTTTTCTCTAGGGTCAACGGCATGAATAACATTGCAACAATACGTTAAATCAATAATAATATCTTATTAAATCATTTCATTTATACTTGCTAATCTCAGCTTAGAGTCAATATTTTAGCCAGAGCGTCTTCTTTTTTCTTTTTCCAATTTCGTCGAACCTCCTCCTCCACCAAGTTATTTTCTATGTCTTGATCTACCTCGTTCCTCATCCTGTTGCATTCCATAACCCAAAATTATATAGAACAGAAACTGAATTGTTAAAAGCTATGAGACGTGAGCTATTGCGGTTCATGACCTGCTTCTTTCTGATGACCATGTCTTGGGGACAGATCTCAGCAGGAGCGGTTCCAGTAAATATTTCTGCAAATGATACCTTGAACTCGTCCCTTTTTACTATGCCGGATACTCGCCAGAGCACTGAGTACTCCTGTGGTGCTGCCGCCATGCAGGCAGTTTTGGGCTACTGGGGAAGAGACATCGGAGAAGAGGACCTGCGGGAGATGCTCAACACCAATGAACAGTCTGGGACCTACCCCGACGATATAATCAGGGTAGCCGACGCTCTTGGTCTGCAGGCTGAATATAACGAGAACATGACCTTGGTTGCTCTGGAAAACTATGTGGCGCAAGGAATACCCGTCATAGTGGACTGCCAGGCATGGAGGAGCGTCTCGCAGTATAATGAATCCTGGGCCGATACCTGGTACAACGGTCACTGGATGGTAGTAATCGGGATAGATGAAAGCAATGTGATCTTAGAAGACCCCTACCTCCTGGGCGATCGAGGCATTTTATCTCGTGAGGAATTCGAGATGAGGTGGCATAACTCGCGTGGCCTGGACGAGACGGATACCGTAAAGCAGATCCATATGGGAATAGCCATTCGCGGAGAAGTGCCTGCCGCACCCACCGGCTTCAGACATGTTGATTAACGGCTACCTTGGGATGCTGTGATGTGCGGCGGGGTGCGATGAGGTGCGTTGAGGGTCGCGAGGAGAATAGCTTAATTTTTTGTCACTCTAGGTGATCTGGGAGAATAATGAAATCGATCATGGACAGGATTAAAGAAACCGGCAGGGTATTCGTCTTTGGAATTGCCGGGGACAGCGGCTCCGGGAAGACCACCATCTCTCGCGGCATAAAGAGGATACTGGGCGAGGAGATGGTCTGCTCCTTTTCCATGGATGACTATCACAGCCTGGACCGAAGGCAGCGAAAAGAGCGAAATATTACGCCTCTGCACCCCGACGCCAACTATCTGGATCTTTTAGCTGACCACCTGGAGCTGCTGCGGCGTGGGCAGGGCATCGCCAAGCCTGTCTACGATCATAGCAAGGGTGAGATCAGCGGTACGGTGCCCTTCGGCCCGGCCCCCGTGATAATCGTGGAGGGCTTGCATCCTTTTTTCACAGAGCGGCTACGCCGCCTCATCGATTTCAAGATCTTTGTGGACCCCTCCCGCTCCGTGAAAAGGCTCTGGAAGGTGCGCCGCGATGTGGGCGAGCGGGGCTATCACCCTGCCCAGGTTATGGCCGAGATTTTGCAGCGCGAGCCGGACTACAAGCTCTATGTGGACATTCAGAAGATCTATGCCGAAATCGTGGTCAAGATTCAGGATACGCGGTTTCATCCCTCTCTTCTTGAAACAGGACCCAAGCCCGACTGGTATTCGGTGCGGCTAATTCAGCAGATGCTGGATCACCCCGTTTCCAAGGTCGATCTGACTATCGATTTGAGCAAGATTTTGAGAAGCTCGGAGCACGAGTTTTCCATCGAGTTTCAGCGAGACGATTACTACGGGAAAAAGGTGGGCATCATAACCTCGGACGGCGAGATTCATCAGTCCATGATTGCCGATTTAGAGAAGACGCTGGGCGACTCGCTGGGAACTTACGCAGTCATCAGCGACAGACGTGAGCAATACGTCAATGCCATCGGGCTTTCTCAGTTGATCTTGACCTGGAGCTGTCTCGAGAAGCTGGAGCATCTCCTTGGCGAGAGCTAGACGATGAAACTATGGGGAGCCGAGCCTTACCAGTGCTCCCAGGCCAGCACCTCATCCAGGTTTTTGCGGGGCCGGGGATGAGGCTGTTCGGCTGGATAGCCCAGGGGCAGAAGGGCCACGATCCTTATTCCCTGGGGCACGCCCAGGATCTCCTTCACCTTATCTTCGTAGAAGGCGCCGATCCAGCAGGTGCCAAGGTCAAGCGAGGCGGCGGCCAGGGTCATGTGATCCACGGCGATAGCGACATCGATCGCATATGCCGGCTGGCCGCAGGTCATGACCAGGTCTGAGGTTCCGCAGGCGGCGATGACCACCGGGGCCTGGGCCACAAATTTCTGATCTCTGGCCGCCTCGGCAAGCCTTTGGCGCGTGGCTTCATCTCTTACTACTATGAACCTCCAGTCCTGCATATTCTTGGCGGAAGGCGCCAGCCGGCCCGCCTCCAGAACGGCTAAGAGCTTCTCTTCTTCCACTGGCCTCTCCTGGAAGTTTCTTATGCTCCGGCGGGCCCGGATGGCGTCCATTATATCCATAGCTACATTATATCCGTGGCTAGATCAGGCTCTCTTCTTCATCTCTCTCTCTATCTCCTGGCCTGCCTCGGTCAAGCACCAGATGCCATCATTCTCGAAGACGAGGCTTCTCTCCGCCATCTCGGCCAGGATCTTCTTGACGGAGAGTGCCGGGATGTGCTCGAATTTGGCCACCTTTTCCGCGGACAGCTTGCCTTTGGAGCCCAGAACCTGAACTACTCTTTCGCGATGCTTGTTTCCCATGATGAATCCCATGATGCCGGATAAGTCTTCTGCCATAAAATTTTCCCTCTTTTTGCGTTAGCTTTATTAGCTGTTCACCTCAATGTTAAAAGTGGCGGGCAGTCCGGGTGGTTCGGCGTCACCTATAACCCGAAATCGTCGACAAGCGGGGGGCGAAGCTGACGGAAGACTCTGAGCGCTGCGTGCTCAGTCCAGTTGCTGACTATGATTCTCCGTCCTGCAGGGATGGCACCGGTCCATGGATTTTCCTGAGGGAAGGTCTGTGTACCATAATTGCGGGAACCGGTTCAGGCCCGGAAGGGAGCAAACCCACCGCGGGTAACTGTCGCTTACAGGTATATGGGG
>DATLBD010000202.1:0-4010 GCA_035527135.1 Methanothrix sp.
TTCATGCCTTCGCGCATCTCCAGAGGCGTATGAGCAATGCCGAGAAGCCCTGGCGTGCCCTCAAAGACCATCAATCTTTCTGCGAGCAGGTCGATGAGATAGATGTCGTGGTCCACGACCAGTACCGTCTTCTCCGAGGACTCGGCAAAGCGCCTCATGACCTTGGCTGTCAGCATCCTCTGCTCCACATCCAGATGGGCGGAGGGCTCGTCCAGCAGATATAGATCGGCCTTGCGGCTGAGGCAGGCAGTAATGGCCACTCTCTGCAGCTCGCCTCCGGAAAGCTCAGTCAAGACCTGATCCATAAGGGGATCCAGGCCCATGGGCTTTAAGATCTCCGTCTGGTAGAAACTGGTGTCAAAGTCAGGGGTCACGCTGCGCAGGAGGCCCCGCACAGTTACACCGGAATCGGCTTTCAGGTACTGGGGCTTGTAGGAGACTTTAAGCTGGCTCTCGAAGCAACCCGATGTCGGCTTTTCTACGCCTGCCAGGACCTTGATATAGGTACTCTTGCCGATGCCGTTCGGACCCAGGATGCCCACCACTTCCCCGCGGCGAATGATGCCGGGCTCCGCCTCCAGCCGGAAGGAGGAGTACTGCATAGTAAAGGCCCCATAGGCGATGAGCGAGGGGATCTCTTTCTCAATCCTGGGAGCATGCACCTCAAAGCTGATGGATGTATCGCGGAAGCGCACATTCTCCTCTGGGAGGTTGCCGCGCAGGTACTGGTTGATGCCCACCCGTACACCTTTGGGCCGGGTTATGACACCGTAGGCCCCAGGCACGCCGTAGATGAGATGAACATCATCTGCCAGAAGGTCGAGCAGTGCCAGGTCATGCTCCACCACCATGACTGCCTTATCCTTGGCCAGATCCTGCAGGATGCGGGCTACGTTGATGCGCTGGTAAATATCCAGATAGGGGCTGATCTCATCGAAGAAATAGAAGTTAGCGTCGCGCGCTGCTGCGGCCGCAATGGCCACTCTCTGCAGCTCTCCACCGGAGAGGCTGGATATCTCTCGATCCATGAGCTTGTCTATGGAGAGCCTCTCCACCAGATCAGAAAGGGCACCGCGTTCGTCCGTTTTTTCCAATAGACCGCTAACAAGCCCCGAATAGCTCTTGGGGATGCGATCTACATACTGAGGCTTGTAGGATGTCTTGACGCCCTTCTCTGCTACCCTTTTCAGGTAATCTCCCAGGATGCTGCCGGCAAACCTATGATAAACATCATTCCAGGAGGCATCTTTTCCCAAGTTAGGTCGCAGTATGCCGGAAAGTATGGATACGGCAGTGCTCTTTCCTATGCCGTTGGGGCCTAACAGTCCGGTGACTCGCCCGTCAACCGGCACCGGCAGACCATAAAGCGCAAAGCCGTTCTGGCCATACCTGTGCACAGGATCCTCCATCTCTTCCGGCAGATTGGTGATGGTAATGGCCCCAAAGGGGCATTTGCGCACGCAAATACCGCAGCCTACGCAGAGGTTCTCGGTGATGAGGGGCTTGCCGTCCTCAAAGACTATGGTCTCGTCACCCGTGCGCACAGGCGGACAAAAATACTCGCACTCTTTGGAGCACTTGCGGGGCTGGCAGCGGTCGCGATTGATGATGGCTATCCTCATGCTCTACCTCAGTTGAGAAGAAGCGTCCATGTAACCAGCCAGAGGTCGACTACCATGAACTCCACATAAAACCAATCTTTGGTCTTGAAGCTTGCTGCATCTATATTCAAGAATGTATACGTATACTTCTGAATAAGATAGGTAACCAGTATTAAAGACAGCATTACAAAATGCCAGGGATAAGCAGCTATTGTCTCGCCTGCATAATAGCAGGCAAAGCCCGCCGCTGCTCCCAGGATGGAAGGATACACGGTCTTGATTATTCCATCGATGCGGTCCTTTCTGCGTTCGGCTGCGCTCTTGGGCTTGACTTTGGGCGGCAGCTTGGCTGCCCTCTCGCCCGGTTTTTCCGAATTTCCGGTTGCGAGTCTTTTGTCTTCCTTATTGCCAGCCTTTTTTTCTTTCTTGGCCATCCAACCTTTGGATTTCATTATATGATAATAGCGTTTTGGTCCGGGAAAAGTCCAAGTACTATAACTTTCAAGAGCCTCTGCATGTGTACATCGTAGCGGATGCTTCGGTATTCATCTGGGGCAAAAGGCCCGCGGGAGAGCTGATTACCGTCCCGGCTGTTGAGGCGGAGCTGAAGGATATAAGGACAAAGTCCCTGCTTCATATCTTCGAGGCGCGGGTGGAAAGCCCCACCTCCCAGGCACGAAAGGCAGCAGAGCGCGCCGCCGCGGAGACCGGAGACCTCAAAGCACTTTCCCCTGCAGATTTGGATGTCCTGGCAAAAGCCCTGGAATATCGAGCCATTCTCGCTACCGATGACTACGCATTGCAAAACGTCGCTCTTCACCTCGGCCTGAAGATCGAGCCCATCGGGCAGCCCAGGATAAAGAGGTTGCTAAAACATGTCCAACGGTGCCAGGGCTGCGGTAGCAGCTTCGAGGGGGAAGCTTGTCCTGATTGCGGAACTCCTGCCCGAAAGAGAAAGAGGTGCATAAGATGAAGAATATTGAGACTTTGATGAAGAAGGCAACGGAACTGAAGGCGGAAGGGCTGGTGGAAGGCCAGATATCAGAGGAGCTGAATATATCCAGTGAGACTGTGACCTGGTTGCTTACTCATGCGGAGAAGACTAGCACATCGCCTGGGCCCAAGGATATCTCTGTAGACTGGTCGATGATCGGCAAGAGCGCCTTTAGGTTGAGCCATGTCTCTGAAGCCCTTTCAGATATCATTTATGAGACTTTAGACGACAACGACTGCGGCGTGGATGTGGTTGTAGGCATTGCTCTATCCGGCCTGCCTCTGGCCAGCATGGTGGCCAATAGCCTGGCGGCTGAGCTTGCGGTCTATACACCCAGCAAGCAGATGCTCACCAAAGAAAGCGGCAAGGCGCGCGGCAACCTGAGCGCCAACTTCTCCGATGTCAAGGACAAGGAGTGCATCATCATCGACGATGTTATCACATCCGGTAAGACTTTGGAGGAGGCTGTTGAGCACCTGGACGAGCATGGGGCCAAGATCAATGCCATCGCCGTCCTGATCGACAAGAAGGGTACGGATGAGATCGCTGGAGTGCCCGTGGTTTCGCTCCTGAAGGTAATAAGAGTAAATTAGACTGATAATTAGGTTGAGAGGGAAAGAATGGCCGGAGGGCGGCCATTCATATTTTTCATCAATTTCTGGCTCTTTGCCATTTTCTAGCTTTAAAATTGAAGTTTCTCTGCCTTTAGAAAGCCTTTTAGCATTCCTGTATCATCTTCCGTTCACAAGCTGATAGATTATGTTCTCTGAGGATGAGTATAGATTGGACTTCTTCGTGGATGAGGGATTCCAGCGCAAGAAGTGCGAGAAATGCGGCAAATTCTTCTGGACCAGGAACGTCGAGAGGAAGACCTGCGGGGACCCGCCCTGCGATCCCTATACCTTCATAGGCTCGCCCATATTCAAGCGCGAGCACACTTTGAATGAGATGCGCGAGCACTACCTTAGCTTCTTTCAGGATAGAGGGCACACTCGCATCAAGAGGTACCCGGTGGTGGCCCGCTGGCGAGATGACATTTACCTCACCATTGCCTCCATCGCTGACTTCCAGCCCTTCGTAACCTCCGGGCAGGTGCCTCCGCCCGCTAACCCCCTCACCATCAGCCAGCCCTGCATCCGGCTGGACGACCTTGATTCGGTAGGGCGCAGCGGACGGCATCTCACCACTTTCGAGATGATGGCTCACCACGTCTTCAACACCCGGGAAAAAGAGCACTACTGGAAGGACCAGACGGTGCGTCTTTGCGATGAGCTGCTGGTGGGACTTGGCATGGACCCCCTGGCTGTGACCTACAAAGAGAATCCATGGGCAGGAGGCGGAAACGCCGGACCCAGCGTGGAGGTCATGACCGGCGGCCTGGAGCTGGCCACTTTAGTCTTCATGGACCTGAAAGC
>DATLBD010000203.1:0-8954 GCA_035527135.1 Methanothrix sp.
AAGAACCGCTCCAGCTTTTGGGCGTCGCCGTTCATCTGCACCATTCTTTGGAGGAGCTCCAGGGCCTTTCCCGAGTCTATAGCCTCCTCAGCATTTTTTGCTCCCTCTTTGAGGGAAGAGGCTTTGCCGGAGACGTAGACGGCCGCCCCGCCGTTCATAGCGATGATATCTCGGGCAGGGGACTTTTCCCCCTTCATCACAGCTACCAGCTTTCTGGCGTTTTCCTCAGGCGCTCCACCTGCGATATCTTGTGGCCTGGCCAATGGATAGCCCAGATCCTGCGGCATGAGGCTGTAGCTTTTCACGACTCCGTCTTTCAGCTCCGAGACTTTTGTTTCGCCGGTGTTGGTGATCTCATCCATGCCCATGCCGTGCACCACCAGGGCCCTTTGTGTGTCCAGCATCTGCAAAACGCAGGCCAGCTTTTCGCAAAGAAGCGGATCGTAGACTCCCATCACCTGCGCTTTAGCTCCGGCGGGATTGGTCAGGGGCCCCAGGATATTGAAGACAGTGCGAAGGCCCAGCTCGCGACGAATGGGAGCTACCCGCTTCATGGCCGGATGGAAGATGGGTGCCAACATGAATCCTAGCCCCAGGCTCTCGATCATGGCTGCTACTGCCTCGGGTTGGGGGCTGATGTTGACGCCAAGTTCAGAGAGCACGTTGGCGCTGCCGCATTTCGAGCTCACTGCATAGTTTCCATGCTTGGCCACAGGCACGCCGCAAGCGGCTGAGACTATGGCCGCAGCAGTGCTCACGTTGATGGTGTTGGATGCATCTCCTCCCGTGCCGCAGGTGTCCACTAAGATGCCTTTGACTTTAGGGCGGATGCAAACGGCCGAATCTCTCATCTTCCTGGCAAAGCCTGCTATCTCCGGGATGGATTCGCCTTTCATGCGCAGGGCAACCAGCAGAGCGCCGATTTGGGCATCTGTGGCACTGCTGAAGATCTCACCCATCAGTGCCTCGGCCTCCTCCTGGGTTAGGTCCCGCCCTTCCACGATATTTTGAAGATAACTCAAAGTAATCACCAGATCTAATGTATAATCTTGTACTCTATTGAGTTAAAAAGTACAATGTATTTATAGATTATGCATTGTAGTTCAAATAATCACGTTATGGCGGATTTGGATGTATATATTGGGTGAGGCGATGGAACTATGGTAGAATTAGAAGAAGATAAATAATATTAATATTATTATATTTGTGTGGCGGCTGGTGTGCAAATTTTAAAAATAACAAACTTTAATACTAACAAAAAAAATATAATATCTACCATTTACCGGATTCAATGACAGAAAGCTTATCCAGGACCTGGGCGATAGCCTGCTGGCTTAACTTATTCTTCCGGCAGACCTCCAAGACACGAGACAGTTCCGTGTTTTCGTCCGAGCCCGTGAGCTGCGAGGCATACAGTTCTGCGGCATCAAGTCCCTTCTCCAAAACAATTTTCTTGGTCTCCTGAATTATCGGCCCTGTTATGCAGGTCTTGGTTGCGCCAATCTCCTCGATGGCCTTTCCCATATTTTCCAATTCTTTTGAGCTGAGCATGTGTCCTTTCTCCTTTATTCTTCAATAGTCTATGTTAAATAATGATAGATTGGGATAAATATCTTTTGAGAGGTAGGATCATGCCGGTAAGGTGAATTCATGCCGGCAAAAGGAGAAATGTTGTTTCCCATGGGAAACTGAATTTTAGCGTCGATAGATCTTGTTTCCCATCTGTCCCGTGTGAGCCCCTGCCTGGGCGCATGGGCGTTTCATTAGGGCTTCTCTTTGCCCTTATCCGGGGTCCTGCCCTGGCCCTGGTTTTTTGCCGGGATTGCCTTTCCTGCCTCAGGGCTTTCCTCTTCCAGGTCTGACAAATCAGCTCCGCACATGTCCTGCATTCTTCTTTGTGTTTCTATAAAAGGACGAGGGTTTTTTGGCCACCGCAAAACCTATTATCACAGGGATAATTTCAGTTGGACATGGCGAATCTTAATGTAGCGATCCTGGGTGCGCTTGACTACGGCAAAGATCTTGGCAAGAAGGGCACTGTCAGCGATCTTACCTTTTACAACCTGAAAAAGGGGCAGAATACTGTCACTTTCATAGAGCCGACCAGGTACCCGGAACGGCTCGCTCCCCTCTTCTATGCCGTTTCCATGGCCCAGAAGGCCCTGCTGATTGTAGATCAGATAAATCCGGTCTTCGGGGAGTCGGTCATCATGCTGGACTCGGTGGGTCTGAAAGAGGGCATTGTGGTCCTGAAAAACTACATTTCCCGCGAGCAGATTGCACCTCTTATCAAGGGCACTGTGGTCGATGGATATGAGTTCCTGGAAGACGACAAAAACGCTCTGCGCGAAAGACTCCAGGAAGATGTGGCCAAGATGGAATCTCGGCAAGACTCACCGACAGGGACTATGCCTGTGGATCACTTCTTCAATGTTCGAGGCATTGGGGCCGTAGCCTTGGGGTCCGTGGCCGAAGGAAGCATCAAGAAGCATGATGTTCTCATGGTCTTGCCGGGAGACAAGACGACAATAGTACGATCCATTCAGAAACACGACGAGGACTTCGATACGGCAGGCGTGGGCGAGAGGACTGGCATTGCCCTCAAGGGCATTGAGGTGGATGATCTGGACCGAGGAACGATCCTCACCAATGACAAGTCCATCCGGCAAGTGTCCTCCCTGACGGCCAAAGTGCATATAGTCAAATACTGGCCTGCGCCACTAAAAGAGGGGATGGTGCTTCACCTTGGCCTTTGGATGCAATTTGTTCCGGCCAGGATCGAGAAGGTATTGGCAGAAGGCGACTGGCACAATGTTGAGCTGACTATGAAGCTAGACAAAATGCTGGTCTATCGTCCGGGTTCTAGAGCGGTTCTTACCTATCCCGAAGGCGGCAAGCTTAGAGTGGTGGGGACGATAGATCTACCGTAAACTCTTCTCATGTCCTGAAGGGCGGGGACTTCCTGTTGTTTCGAGTTCTCGTCAGAACTTTCGCTGACCTGCGGTCTGCGACATTCGTCCTTCGCGATCCTATAAGAAAAAATGCCTGGCCCTGGGTGCGGTAGTTCATCCGAAAAGGTTAATTACCAATTAGCCAATTGAGAAAACTCGTAGGCTAAGCCATGGATATCGTACTGCCGTTTGATTCGCAATCATGTCTCTCAAGTCGGACTTGCTTGAAACAAAGGCTCAATCCAACCCAGCAATGGCTATGCCGTTTACCGCTTTGTACTCCCGCGATGATAGACCGGCGGTTGAAGTCTTGAATGCTATTTGTTAGCGGTATCAAAAGGAATGGTGCAAAAAATGGAGCGACATACCAGGTGCTGGCGATTGATTGCGAGGGAGGCTGCAGCGCCTGGCAGCATGACTGATGACTTTTATCAGAAATGCGGCCTTTGGTCAGCAAAGGATTTAGCAATCATTGATAATTGGAGGTAATATTTGTGCAGTTTGACCCACTAGATCTTGGTTTATTTGCCATAGTACT
The DNA here is from genome assembly GCA_035527135.1 of Methanothrix sp. GTDB lineage: Archaea > Halobacteriota > Methanosarcinia > Methanotrichales > Methanotrichaceae > Methanothrix. The sequence continues at coordinate 3,490 of DATLBD010000203.1, forward strand.
AATAGTGCTCGTCGGACCATTTATGGTTAAAAAGATTGAGCACAATCTTGAGGCGTTTCTGTTCGTTATGGGTATATTGGCGGTAACAATATCCAGCTTCTACAACAAAGAGGCTTTAGTAGCGGCCCTGGGCTACACAGAACATCAGGTGGAGCTTATCGGCTGGAACAGGGAAATAGTAATGGAAGCCATTGAAGAGCCTATAGTAAAGGGAATCGTTCCGGCAGTGCTGGTAGCAGGCCTTCTCTTTCATTATGGGAAATCTTTAGTCCAAAGGGCAATGAATTCCATAACCAAAGTGGTTCCCGTTAAGATAATAGTATTCTTGATTGTTGCGATCCTGGGCTTGTCTTCAAGCATGATCACTGCAATTATCGCCGCTCTGCTCTTAGTAGAGCTTATGAACTGCATGCCCTTTGACCGGCAGACAAAGATCAATATTATCATAATCGCTTGTTTCTCCATTGGCCTTGGCGCAGTTCTGACTCCTGTGGGCGAGCCGCTCTCCACCATTGCCATCACCAAGCTTCAGGGCGATCCTTACAATGCAGGATTCTTCTTCCTCTTCAATCAGCTTGCCATATACATCATACCAGGCTGTCTGGCCATGGGCCTGCTTGCCATGTTCTTTACTGGCAAAGCCAAGGCCATGGAATGCAAAGTGACTGAAGAAGAGGATGGCGGCCTGAGAGATGTGGTCATCAGGGCCCTGAAGGTCTATATCTTCGTCATGGCGCTCTTGCTCTTGGGCGGTGGCATGAAGGTGATAATAGACAAGTACATCCTCGGCATATCACCTGAGATTATCTACTGGGTTAACATGGTCTCTGCCATATTGGACAATGCAACATTGACTGCAGCAGAGATAAGCCCGAGAATGGATGTTGTTCAGATCCAGGCAGTTCTAATGGGCCTGCTTGTCGCCGGTGGCATGCTGATCCCGGGAAATATTCCCAATATCATCTGCGCGGGAAAGATGGGCATCTCCAGCAAGGAATGGGCCAAGCTGGGTCTTCCCCTGGGGCTCGTGCTGATGGCGATCTACTTCGTATGGGTATTCTACATACCATTCCACATTGAGTTTAATTTCTAAGGGCGATGAAGACCTCCTCGCCATTTTTTTTTCTTTTTCCAATTCTATTTGATCCGGAGAACATTGATATCTTACTCTGCTTTCCAACCTTTCCCTTCAATTATAATATGAGTTCTATATCAAAAGAACAATGATTATTCTGTAATGTAATTTAGCTTACCAAAACACTCCTAAAACTTAGCATATTTTTCGCCATCTGTGGCCGATATCATTCTAGCTGAGATAAAGAGTCCGCTTTCAGGTCTCAGAAATAAAAATCGGTGAGATGGGGATCGAATCGAAGTAGAATCTATCTCCTATCTTATCTAATGGTGGCAGTTGTGGAACTCTTGAATGTTCTCTCTCCAAATGAAGGCTCTACATGTTGAAAGCGAAAGAACTAAAACTCGGAATATAGAGTTACTTAATCTTTCTGGTCTAAATGAATTCTGGGTGAAATTCTCAGAATCTTAAGTGGGAGCTAAACACATACGTTCTCTTTAATTGTTATAGTCGATGAATTGAAATATTAGAATGACGAATTTCATTATTAAAAGTGATGGTTGATATGTTTGAAAAGATTTTATTCCCCACGGATTTTTCCAAGTACTCTCAGAAAATTCTAGAGTGCGTTAAAGAGCTTCCTGGCGTAAGTGATGTGGTGCTTTTGCATGTGATTGGCCCGTCCGATCCTCTCTCCAGGGTATGGGATCCGGGCGGGCGGATCGATGAATTCAAAACAATGCTGGCGGAGCAGAGTAAGATTCTGGATGGCCGTGGCCTTAACGTCAAGACGAGAATCGAGCCCATAATGGAGGGAGATGTCTCCAGGATGATACAAAGGGTTGCGGATGAAGAGGAGTCCTCTGTTATCGTCATGGGTGCAAGAGGCAAGGGGGTCGTGGAAGGCATTTTATTAGGAAACGTAGCCAAGAACGTTCTCCGCTACGGCAGCACGAACCTTCTGCTTATGCGCTACAGGATCCTGGAGGGCAGGAGCGGCCCGAGTTTAGAGAAATTCTGCTTGCACCCCTTTTCTAAAGTGCTTTGTCCGACCGACTTATCAAAACCAGCCGAACATGCGATCGCTTTCATCAAGGGGGTCCAAGGGGTAGAGGAGGTCGTGCTGCAGCATGTAGTCTCTCGGGGTGAGACGTGGGAGGAGATTGAAGCCAAAACCGAGGAGATAACCAAGAGGCTTAATGTCATCCGGGAGGGGCTTGAGGCGGCCGGCATAACGGGAAATATCTACACCAGTGCGGGAAATCCTGCTGAGGAGATAATAGCCCTGGCGGAGAAAGAGGACGTATCAATGATCGCAATGAGCTCTCATGGAATGGACTGGTTGAAGCAGCTCGGGGTGGGGAGTACAACCTACGATGTGGCCTGGATGGGTGACCGGCCAGTACTGGTGGTTAGAGCCGGCACGGAATGCTTAAAATAGTTCTCATTTACTATTTTTGTTTTTATGTATTTATAACGAATGATACTACGTAATTGGTTTGAATTCTATCCGGCTAGCTACCCCTCTTAAGAAAATCTGTGCGGATTTGCTAGAGCAACAAGCAAAGCATAAATAGCAAAGTTGTTAATACATATTAATGAGAAATAGGCCCAAAAGGAGATGGAAATGAGCGATAAAACGCTTGCAATAGCATTCTTGCTTGGAACTCTGTGCTTGGCATTTCTGGTCACCATAATGTTTCCGGACTTGCCAGGGCTGCCTTAGCTTTCCGTTGGCATGGTTGATCGAATTCCATCAAGAAATTTCGGTAGGCGGTATCTGAGTTCTTCTGGCGGCTCTGCCGCCGGGGAGGAGTTGGTCTTTGTGTACATGGTGGATCGTTGCTCTCAGAGTTGTAACTAGATTCTTTTATTCCATGGCTCAGTCCAATGGACTTAGGAAATCACTGCAAAAATTGCATATTCTTAAGGATTAATGGCGAAGTTAAATCGGGGAACACTATGGGACTGGGGAGAATAGGGGCGTTAGCCACAGGGCGGTTGTTATTGATACTGGGGGGTGCGATGGTATTGATCATCGGAAAGGGAGATATTACGGTGATCATCGCTGGTTTGCTGATCGCGTTGGGTGGTATATACGTACTCAGCTTGGTCAACCCAGCTACCAAGCAGTTTATGGGAATCGGGTGGCCGGAGAAATTCTGCAGGATATCGGCAGTCATCGCGGGGCTGCTGATGGTGGCTAGTGGATCAATCAGCTCAACAGGTGGTATCAGAGACTTGTTCATCTTCCATAACTATTCAGGGCTAAACTTCATGTTGATCGGCCTTCTGCCGCTTGGTTGGGGTCTCTATATATTAAAGCTAGCCATTAACGGTATCAAGTCTTAGGGGTCGACGGGAGATAAAATATCCAAATTTTGGCCCGCGTAGCCAGAAAATAGCTATCACCAAACGAGGAAATTTCAGACATGCCTCTGGAAATGCGTAAATTATCTCCCGTCAACGACTTAGCGTCTCAATAATTGGTGATGGGCAGACTAGAATGGGTACAAGGTAGGTCGTGATCGGCTGGGTATGGTTGAGTACAACATGCTGAAATCCCTGTCGCGATCTATTTGATGGCGAAAGCCGGCAACTTAATTCGCAAAATTTTTTATAGAATTATTTTTAATTTATATGGTCCGTAATAGGATAAATATTCGTTTCTTTTTTCGGCTATTATACTGGAGTTACACTAAAACTCTCCCTGGTATACATCCTTCTTAGCCAGAGAGAATAATGTGAACCATTAATAATTATCATATATTTTTAGACAAAAGACAAAACCTTTAATATGGGTACAATACATAACATAAGTTTATGGAAAGTATAAATTAAAACCATCAGACTAAGCAATCCGCTACTCCCTGACTTGTCTTATTAGATAATTATTACGAATAATAGTTAACAATTATCTCTGTGCCGGGCACCCAAACGCTTTAATATGGGAATATCACTAATTTTGATTTTAATTGAAATCGAAACCAGAAGACGCATCTGCCAGTTGGTGATCCCAAGATGGAGCTTATCCCAGTCGAAATAGGATTGATTCCTATATTTGTGGCCGTGCTTTTAGGTCCACTAATGATCAAAAGAATTGAACGCAACATTGAGGCGTTCTTATTTCTAATGGGCGTATGCGCCGTTGCTATCTCAAGATCCTGGCATATAGGTATCGTCGAGGAAGCTGTCCAGAAACCAGTAGTTGTTGGCATAGTGCTAACTGTGTTGGTGGCAGGATTGATAGCACACTATATTAGGCCCAACTTTTTTCGGAGCATAAACGACCTCCTCTTAGATAGGATCACTATGAAAGTCATATTTTTGGAGATTGTCGTTGTGTTAGGACTATTGGCGGCTATTGTCACACCCATACTCTCGTTCTTCGTGCTTGTTGAAGCAGTGAATCATCTACCACTCACGCGCAAGGCGAGAGCGAATATTACAGTATTGGGATGTCTTTCCATTTTTCTAGGGGCTGCTCTTGCTATGGTTGAAGGGCCATCCTCCACGATAGCTATTATAAAAACGCAGGGTGCGCTTCCTTCTGCAGGCTTCTTGCCATTGGAACTGCAAAGCCTGTACATATTTATGAGCATATTGGTACTTGGCTTGATTAGCATATTCTTCGCGGGGGTGAAGGTGAGCGCTATCGAGAGGCAGACTTACAAAAAAATGTCCGCCTTCAAAAGCATAGCAATTTGGAGTGCAAGGGTATGCATGTTTACAGGAGCCCTTCTTCTTGTTGGCGTGGCGTTCGGAGTCAATGTATGAGGAGAAACAGAATGTATGGATTGCGAATTCTAGAATGTAAAGGTGAACGGAAATGTATGCAGGAATAGAAGCCACGAGCGTAATAACCTCTATAGCAGCATTGACAAGCTGGGGTTTATCATTCGCCGGGGTCAACAGATATCTAAGGTCGCATTCAACCCATGACGACAACGGGTTTTACATGCTTTTCTCCATATTTGTGAGTCTTGCAGTAGCAATAGCAGTCGCAGCCGGAAGTAAGCTGTTGATGGTGCAGACTGCCTCGTTCGGCATGGGTCTGGTGACAACTGCCAACATCGCATTGGCCATAGTAGTTGTTGTAATATGGGGTTTCTCTTTCGTCGTGGTCAACAAATATCTAAGATCGCATTCAACCCATGATGACAACGGGTTTTACATGCTTTTCTCCATATTTGTGAGTCTAGCAGTAGCAATAACAGTGGCAGCCGGAATTAAGCTGTTGATGGTGCAAACTGCCCCATCAGGCATGGGTTTGCTGACAACTGCCAACATCACTTTGGCCGTAGCAGTTGTGGCTATCTGGATTTTATCTTTCATCGGCATAACCAGGCACTTGAAATCTCATTCCACTCAAACTGACAATGGGTTTTAT
>DATLBD010000204.1:0-15966 GCA_035527135.1 Methanothrix sp.
ATCTCTACGGTTAAAAAGAATTCGATTTCAGTTATCGACGCTATTCAAGGAGCCTTTGAAGGAAATCCATTCATCCCTTGAAAACTTTGATTGCGGCCTGAATTCTTAATGATTCCGCGGGTATGGCTGAATAGTTACAAAAATTATTCGGAATATTTTTTATATCGGCAGCTTCCCGGACTATGACAATTTTCCGGGGGTATCGTTCGTAAAAGATCAGATCTCGGCTTGCCGTCCCGCTCTTCAATAGTGCGGGGCATTTGTTGAGGAACCTCTAGGCAGTAGCACCGGGGCACGAACGAGCACTAGAGCTGGGGGGGGCGAGTGTAGGAAGCGAACGTGGGAAACGACTAGAGAGGAACTGGAGAGTGTAGCTTTCCTCAAAGAAGTCGTGCAAGATATCCGGCCGCTCAATTTTTACGAGAGCAATCAGCGACGTGGTGTTGGATACAGCTATCATCGGCCCAGCACTTTTTTAAGCGTCAGAAGATCCTCTTTTGCATCCTCTGCGGATCAAGTGGGACGCCCTTCTCGGCAAGCTGCATCAACATGTCCCATTTGTTTCTATAACCGGGCAGATCTGCTGCTTTGTCCAGAGAAAGAGCGATGTCTTTTAGCCTTGACAGATCCAAGCCAAGATCATTATCCTAAAAATAGTACTAATATTTTCTTGGAAATCTTGCTACAGCGAGGTAATCGGAGAGCTGCAAAAAATATCTTTACAGCAAATCCACCTACCGACCTTTTTGTGACCGATTTTTCTCTTTATTCCATTGGCGTTTTTCTTTTCCAGATGAACTGGCAAGATATTTACGAGCGCTTTGTGACTGACATGATTATAAAAACTGAGATCGGTGTGATTGGACTCAATGCAGAGGATGCGGTAATACTGGGAAGAGCTTCAAAGCAGTTTAACTTGGATTTCGATGATGCCTATCAATACGCAGTTGCTGATAAATATCGCTTGCAAATTGTGAGTTTTGATAGCGATTTTGATCGGACCGAGAAAGGACGCAAGGTTCCCGGCTAAGCTACCTTCATCTCCTTCTCCAGCCTGCGCGCCGTGTCCCGTAGTTGTATGGCCCTCTCGAACTCCAGCCTCTCCGCAGCGGCGCGCATCTCCGCCTCCAGCTCGACAATCACATTGGGGATATCGGACTTAGGAATATGCCGGGTATCGGTGATCTCCACCACCTTCTCCCGGATGGGCTTCTTGATGGTCTTCGGCACTATGCCGTGCTCCTCATTGTAGGCCATCTGCAAGGTCCGACGCTGCTCTGTCTTCTCCACAGCCGCCCGGATGGAGCCGGTCATCCTGTCCGCATAGAGAACCACCCGGGAGTTGGCATTCCTGGAGGCCCGGCCGATGGTCTGAATGAGGCTCTTCTCATCTCGCAAAAAGCCCTCTTTGTCAGCGTCAAGAATGCCGATGAAGCCCACCTCGGGGATGTCCAGCCCCTCACGCAGAAGGTTGATGCCCACCAGCACATCGAACTTGCCCAAGCGCAGCTCGCGAATGATCTCCGTTCTCTCCAAGGTGTCGATGTCGGAGTGCAGGTAGCGGGCTCTGATCTCATTTTGAGCTAAAAAGTCGGTCAGCTCCTCGGCCAGACGCTTGGTGAGGGTGGTCACCAGGGCCCGGTCGCCCTTCTCCACCACGTGGTGGATCTCCGACATGACATCTCTTACCTGGCCCTCGATGGGCCGGATCTCCACCAGCGGGTCTAAGAGGCCCGTGGGCCGGATGATCTGCTCCACTGGCTCTCTCGAATGCTCCAGCTCATAGCTGCCAGGCGTCGCAGACACGAAGATCACATTTTTCATGTGCTTCTCGAACTCCTCAAAGCGCAGAGGCCGGTTGTCGTAGGAGCTGGGCAAGCGAAAGCCATAGTCCACCAGGCTCTTCTTTCGGGAGCGATCACCGTTGTACATGGCCCGCAGCTGGGGCAAGGTCTGGTGGCTCTCATCGATTACCAACAGGAAATCATCGGGAAAATAGTCGATCAGGCAATAGGGTGCCTCGTCAGGCTGGCGACGATCGAAATGACGGGAATAGTTCTCAATGCCCTTGCAACTGCCCGTCTCGGATATCATCTCCATGTCGTGCAGAGTGCGCTGCTTCAGCCGATGGGCCTCGATCATGCCAAGCTGCGGCAACCGCTCTTCCAGCTCAGCCATAATGGTCTCTATGGCCGCCATCTGCTCCTCTTCAGGGATGACGTAATGCCTGGCCGGGTAGACGAAGAAGTAGTTCAAGTCCTCTTTTAGAAGGCCTGTCTGCCGGTCAACCTCTGAGATCCTCTCTATCTCGTCTCCAAAGAGCTCTATTCGGATGATGTTGTTGAAATAGCCGGGCACCAGATCGATAGTATCGCCCTTCACCCGGAAGCGACCGGGAGAGAGGTCCATGTCGTTTCTCTCAAAGAGGATGTCCACCAGACGTCCCAAGATCTCCCTTCTAGTGATTCTGTCTCCCACCTTCAGCTCAAAGCCCATCTTCTGGAAATTCTCGGGATTTCCCAGACCGTAGATGCAGGAGACGGACGCCACGACAATGACATCGCTGCGAGAGAGCAGGGAGGCGGTTGCAGCCAGCCTCATCTGCTCGATCTTGGGATTGATATGAGAATCCTTCTCGATGTACTGGTCCTTGGAAGGGATATAGGACTCAGGCTGGTAGTAGTCGTAATAGGAGACGAAGTACTCCACCCGGTTTTCCGGGAAGAACTCCTTGAACTCGTTATAAAGCTGGGCGGCTAGGGTCTTGTTATGGGCAATGACCAGTGTGGGCTTTTGCAGCTTTTCGATAACGTTGGCCACGGTGTAGGTCTTGCCCGAGCCCGTAACTCCCAGGAGGGTCTGGAAATTGCCGCCCGCGCCTGCCCGCTCGTCCGCCTGCAGACCGGATGCGAGCTTCTCGATGGCCTGCGGCTGGGAGCCTGTGGGCGCGAAGGCAGAGACCAGATGAAACTTCTGCCCGAAGGAGCTTTGGGAATGGGATAGGATTCTCGTCATGTGAGATAATAATAGCTAGAATGCGTGAAGCTATGAGCTTTTTGCCCCTCCACCCAGAAGCTTTCACCTAAACTATCACAAAGCCCTAATAATCCCTAGAGGCAAGGAAGGCTGATGGACCGCTCGGCACAGAATTTGGCCCTCACTATTGAGGAGCTGAGGCAGCTTTATATTCCCATAAAGCCGCAAATTGAGGCCAGAATCAAGGACTTTTCGCTCATATGGGAGACTGCTTCCGATGAAGAGCTATTCAAGGAGCTGGTCTTCTGCCTACTCACGCCTCAGTCCAAGGCCAAGACCTGCTGGAAAGCTGTGCAGCGGCTGGACAGGAAGTGCATGATGACCGAGACAGCGCCAGCGCGAATTTCTGAGGAGCTGGTAGGCGTCAGGTTCAACCAGCGAAAAGGGGAGTATATCTGCCTGGCAAGGAGGATGTTTTGCTCCAGATCTCTGAGAGCTACTCTGGCAAGTTTTACAGACGCAGCAGCTGCCAGAGAATGGCTGGTGGAAAACGTCAAAGGCCTGGGATATAAAGAAGCCAGCCATTTCTTGAGAAACATCGGTCTTGGCGAGGAGCTTGCCATTTTAGACCGGCATATTCTCAAGAACTTGGCGCTCCTGGGTGTGATAAAAGAGGTTCCCAGTTCCCCCACGAAAAGGACATACCTGGAGATCGAGAGGAAGATGACCGCTTTTTCCAAAGAGGCGAAAATTACCATGGGGCATCTTGACCTTCTGCTATGGTATAAGGAAGCAGGAGAAGTGTTCAAATAAACGATCGAGATCATAGTCAATCAATCCGGCATCCATGCTCTATCTGCAGTACGATTTGCATACATGGAATGCAGGAAATCGTATATTATTAGCACAGCCAGAGATCCTTTCCTTTAAAGAATCAATTTATAGTCTTCCGCATCACTTTTAATAAACTCCTATTATAGTTATCACTTTTTCAACACCCATAGATAATTTTATAGAATATGTACTATTATATTTAGTTGTGCCAGGAACTATAAATCGAAATGATGAGAATCGATGAAGGAAAACGAGGAAAATGATCTGCTTGTACTTCTAATGATGTGTATTTTGATACAAATCAGGATTAAAAGTAAAGAAGATAAGTTCTATAAAAGTTATATTAGATAAGATATTTGAATAACATGAGGTCAATAACTTGACGACAATATCCCGCGATAATGTAGAAGGCAACGATGCTTTCAAAAAGGCATTACGTTTATTGTCCTCGGAGGGGCTCAACGGCGCCATAATGGTAGTTGAGCGGGAGCTGGAAAGTGACCCGAAGAACTGGGAAGCATGGTCTGCAAAGGCTGACATTCTTTACTTTCAAAAAAGTTATGATGCCAGTATGCAGTGTTGCGAGAGGTCGATTAGCTTAAATCCTTACAATGCACTCGCTTTCAATATAAAAGGAAACATTCTTTATAGACTTGGAAAATATAAAGAAGCTATCGAATGCTACAATAAAGCCATAGAAATTGAGCCTCTATTCGTAAGGGCTTGGTACAATAAAAAAATGGCTTCGGAACTTCAGCTCAAGAAATCGAGGCTTAGAGTCCATTACATGGTTCCTCGCGAACCTCGCGAGAAGAAACGTTAAAAAAATCAGGTTCCTCGCTATTCCGTGTGGGAGTGACAGGAGGTACAAATCCGCTAGGATGCCAATCCAGCCATCTGGACTGAGTGGCTAGTTAATCATGCTTGCCGGTTTCCGACCCTTGCACCAGATCCCATCTCATGATTACCTGAGGTTAGCCACATGAAACACCCATGATACTGCCTATCATGCACGGAGAATGAAAAATCAATATGCTACATAAGTTTTTCATCGGAAACAGCGAAGAGAAGAGCCAAAAATCATAGGTAATAAGACGATGAAAGGATAAGGATGACATTCACAGAAATAGATAACATGAGTGTGAGAGATGTTGGGGTCATTTGCCATTATTAGAATAAGATGATATTAATAAATAGGACCGCGAATACTTATACCATTCTCATCTATGGTAAGCTGATGTTTTTCCATCGCATGTTTGGTTGCTCTCATCTTCAAGATCTGAATATACCTCTTCACACCACCCATGCCCTCAATCATGCCTAGCTCAATTGTCCCGTCGGCCAGGAAGTGCTCTGTTTGGTGGAATTGCGAGAATTGTCCTCCGACCCTTGACGGGGCAGATTCCATAATCAAGAAAGAAGTAATGCCTTCTTCTCTGAGGCGCGTAAAGAAATTATAAATCTTACTCCTCATATTTTCATGCTCAGAGATGGAATAGAGGGCATTGAGAGAATCAAGCGCAAATAGCGTTAAGTTGTCATACTTATCTTTATAAGATTCTATAACTTCTTCAGTCATCTTGATGAGATCAAGTTCGCTGTTCATCCACTCGAGCCGCATATCTCGGTAATCGAATATATGTAAATCACTCTCTTTCTTAATCCCCAGACTATTCATATTGCGAAGGTGACTTTCCCCATTCTGCTCCAATGTGACATAAAGAGCATGCTCATCATTGGCAGCTATATGATTTGTCATCATGCTGAATACCAGGCCCGATTTCAGAGTACCTTCAGCACCAGTCACAAGGATCACCGAACCCTTCGGGATTTCAACAAAAAGAATTTTATCCAGGCCGTTTATGGTGTCCTTTAGCATCGATCTCATCTCTTGAGCAAAAAAGATACCTGCTCCAGGGCTTTGGAAAAATCCTCAACATCCTTTTCAGCGACCTCTCTGCCTTTGGAGGTAAGGCTATATTTTTTAGATCTCATATCCCCTTTGCTGTATTCTGCATGAAGAAAACCCTCTTCCTCTAGAGTATATAAAATTGGATAAACTGTTCCCTGGCTAAGAAAAACATCGTATCTCGAGAATATTTGCTTTATAAGGTCATAACCACACATTTGCTTCTCAAGAAGGGAGTACATTATAAAAACTTCTCGATTCGACTTGATGATTCTATCAACGAACTTTTTGCAATAATCCTCCTGAGATTCGCAGAGGTCTGGCATACTCTTGAGCGACATCTTCATGGCTAAGAATTACTCCTCAACTCCATAGAGTATTACAAACTATATGAATTTTTTGATCCGTTCACTTGGAAGCTCGGTCTTCATTCGAATTTGGTTGCAGCTCATTCATGTTTCGTTCTATCAATGCCAGCTCTTTATTCTCTATGGCAGCGGGATTTATCGGCAAGATTAAAATGGCCTTCTCCAATATTATCAATTCTTCTATATCTCTCAGAAGTCTTAACACGGGCGCGGAACCGTTTTCGAATATCAAATGCTCAATTCCGTCAAGAAGAACTACGGGATTTTTGCTTTGCTTTAAGAATTTCATAATTATATCTGCTATTACCTCTAGATCGATAGGATTGATGCTATGGGCCCCATGATTGCTTATCCAGAAAATTGGCGTGGTCTGCAAGGCGTACCTCAGCCGAATCTCCTGGGGCGAATGCATAGTAAAACACAATCCTTGAGCCCTAAAATGCTTGCATCCTTTGCAGGTGCAGGGCAGCTCGCATCTCTCACAACCGATGCTCTCACAGGGAAATGAATCAAGATATTCACAGCCACTGCATCTTCCTTTTACTTGAGACACAAAGAGATTAAAGCTAAACTCTGCCTTCGGCTCCTTGACCAGGTAACTGGATGCCTTCATCAAATTATGGCATGCGTTGTTGTTCAACGGTTCAGTCGCTGGCACAACTGCAGGTGCCATCTTTAGCCTGGAGAGGATATCTTTAATCATAGTTTTTTAGGCAGTGTGAAAATGAATGTGCTCCCTTTGCCGATTTCGCTCGCCAACCAGATGCGACCTTCATGGGCCTCAATTATTCCCTTGGCTATGGCCAGTCCAAGGCCCATTCGACCTGATTCCTTGGTCAGCAAGCTGCCGTCGCCAGTATAGAACTTTTCAAAAATCCGGCTTTGATCCTTCTTGGCAATCCCGATACCATTATCGATTATCGATATGCAGACATCCTGCAAGTCGTCCGTGATTATCACTCTTATATTTCCTTTTTTGGGGGTATATTTGATGGCATTTGTGAGAAGGTTATTGAAGACCTGCTTGATCCTCCTGCCATCCCCTTCCACCTCAGGGGTTGTGCCCTCTATGAATATAGAAATAGTCTGCTCTTTCAGCCCCGCCAGCCTGCCCAGCTCATCGAGAACCTTTCTGGCAATATCGTCGACTCTGATAAGAGACTTATTGATCTTGAGCGCCTTTGACTCCAATCTGGATGTATCGAGCATATCTTCGACCAGCCGAATCATATGCTCTATCTGCGAACTGATGATATTGACCTTTTCCCGCTGGATATCGGTGAGTTCGCCCAGCATTCCCCCCAGAAACATCTCAATGTAGCTGTTGATCACAGTAATTGGAGTTCTCAGCTCGTGAGAGGCTGTAGAGATGAACTCCGATTTTATTTCATCGTTCTCTTTCAGATCGGCATAAGCATTCTCAAGCTTAACATAAGATTCCCTGAGCTCCTCTTCCAGCCGGGTAAGCTCAGTGATGTTCTCCATAAAGATTACGACCTTGCTTATGCTCTCCTCCTGCTCCTTTAAGGGATATATTTTATAGAAATAGAACATGCCCCCCGGATATCTGATCTGATCTCCATCAAAGGGAATTCCCGTGAGGAATACCTCTCGAATTTTATCGACAATTCCTGTCTTTTCTATCAGCTTGGACGGAATAACTCTGGACAGTCGCTCTCCTAAGACATCCCTCTCCCGCTTCGCGACGGATTTGGCATAATAGTTCCTATTGGCGTAGAGTACTTCCAGCCTCCTATTTACGACAATAATGGTGCTCGGGATAGCCTCTATTATCTCTTCTTGATATCCTCTTACAGATTCAATTCCTTTCATTCTGCAACCAGCGAGTGTATCGAGTTTAAGAGTTCTTTTATCTTGAAGGGTTTTACAATAAATTTCTTAGCACCGGCTAGAAGGCATTCGTCGTCAAGGCCGCTCTTTCCCACAGCAGAGATGACAATTATCTTCGCGGAAGGGTCGATGTCCAGCATTTTCTTTGTGGCGCTGATACCGTCAAGTTTGGGCATCAAAATATCCATAAGAACGATATCAGGCTTGATCTCCGCGAATCTGGCCAGGCCTTCTTCGCCGTTTTCCGCCTCATGTACCTCGCATCCATAGGCCTCCAAAATATCCCTAAACGCCCTAAGCATTTCCGGAGCATCATCAATGATTAGTATTTTCATATTAGCCTCTGATTTTTCAGTCATTTTTTTTGTTATTTTTAAGCTCCTGATGCGTTCAGTTACTCTTTATTTTTCTAATGTATATAGCTTATTAACTTTCAATATATGAAACAAATTTAGAACAACAATTGAAAATAAATTTGAAAAATGAAAGACTATTTAGATCTAAGAGTACCCTATAGGTATTGTACGAATGGATCTGAGTGAAAATTCGTACTAAATAGCTCAGTCAAAGAAAAGCGTGTCAGACACAAAGGACAAGGTGGAGTGATAGAGAAGCCTCCTCTGGTTCTCCCCCCTTCCTTTGCATACCAATCCTAGAAAAAAATAGGTTATTAAATCAGAATCGAACGATACGAATACAAAAAAAGAGGTCAAAATATATTGGATAGTAAATGGAAATATGAAGATGACTTGAGTCGATATTAAATACAGGAACTAAACTTCCTAAAAAATATGTTAATATTGATTCCGCCATTCTTCTTACCATATCATAATCCTCGAGATTACTCAGGATAAAATCAGATTGGAGGAGAGAAAAATGGTAACCGCTACACCGGACGCATCAAGTCTTGCTGAGGTTTTGGACAGAATCCTTGACAAGGGTATCGTAGTCGATGTTTGGGCCAGGATCAGCCTGGTTGGAATCGAGATTCTGACAGTCGAGTCTCGTGTTGTCGTAGCATCGGTGGACACCTTCCTGCATTACTCTGAGGAGATGGCCAAGATCGAGCAGGCATCCATAGGCGCTGCACCTGCTGTTCCTGCTTAGGATTGACTTCTCCTAATTTATTTTTGGAGGAAGAGCCATGGAAGATTATGAAAGCACCAAGATAGAGAACTTCGACGAGCTTGTAACCAAGCACACTCGGCGAGAACTGGAAGAACTGGCTCTGAAGTATGGTTTGGAAAATTTGGGTGGAACTAAGTCTCAGTTGGCCGAATATATTCTGGAAGCCATGAAGAAGCAGAAAGTGCCGCCCAAGTCCACACCTCAGGTAAAGGCCAAAGAGGCTTCAATGAGCGAAAAATCCAAGGCGACAGCTAAACCGGCAGCCTTTGGCAAAACGGGGGTTCTTGCCAAGGCGAATGCCATCGATAATAAGGCCGCAGATTTCAAGAGAACAGGCAAAGAGATCCGTGATCAAGGCATCCAAAAGATGACCAACGCGGTAAGAGAGTTCCAGTCTGCCGGCAACATGATGGCTAAAAATATGCACTTCGGAGCTCAAAAGATGACCGAAGACGGCCAGAAGAGATTCAATCAGGGACAAGCGGAGTTCAAGCGGTCGGTTGATGTCCAGATCAAAGAGAATCGTGATGCTATAGGCAAAATGCACTCTGGTGCGAGGGAGATTGCGTCCTCTCAAGAAAAGATGTCTCGCGATTTTCGGAAGGCGGGAAAGAACATCCGAGATGAGGGCTACAGGAATTTGCAGAATGGTCTGGCAAAGTTCCAACGCAATCTGGACTCACAGATCAAAGAGAACCGCGAAGCTGTCTCCAGGCTATATTCCGGAGCAAGAGAGCTTCAGGGAAGAGCCGCGTCATTCCAACTCGAGATCCACAGATATCAAGAGCAGGATCTCAAGAACTACGTTCAAGATTTCTACTATGGGTAAACCCTTAGTAGAACTTTTTATTATTATTCATACCCCATGAAGGTGCTAAGCGATGCAGTATATTGAGACACATCCCAGGAGGGTGAGAGGGGAAGCAGTCCATATGACCGCTTCTGAGAAAAAGGCTAGCGATGCGGCTCACAAGTCCGAGGCTGGATTGAATAATCCCAGCATTCAGGTGAGAATCAAGTCTCCGGCTAATATGGATTGCAGCTATGAGCTGATATCGGAAGAATCCAGGCATAAGGCCATCGAAGAGGCCTTCCTCACGCCAGAGGCAAATCACTTCATCAGCACTCCGGAAGTGAAGGAGATGGAGAGCAGGCTGTCACTCTGGCTTCAAGCAGGCTATCCTGTGCACCTGATTGGGCCTACGGGCTGTGGCAAAACCAGTCTGGCCGTACATGTGGCTAAAGTTCTTGGTCGACCTGTGGTCTGGATTAACGGAGATGAGTCCATTACCACCTCTGATCTGATAGGCGGCTATTCTCAGATGCAGAGCGAAAGCGTGCGGGACAACTACGTTCACAATGTCTTCAAGACCAAAGACACCATGAAGATCGAATGGGTGGACAATCCCCTCTCCCTGGCCTGCAAATATGGCTACACCCTCATCTATAATGAGTTCTCCAGAACCAAGCCCGCATCAAATAACGTTCTCCTTTCCGTCTTTGAGGAAGGCATACTGGAACTGCCAACCAAATTTGGGGAGGACAGATACATCAAGGTGCATCCTGATTTCAAGGCCATCCTCACCAGCAACTCCATTGAATACGCAGGAATTCACAGACCGCAAGATGCCTTGCTCGATCGCATGGTGGGCATATATACCGACTACTACGGCTACGAGACTGAGGTCAGAATCGTGATGGAGCATACAGAAATTTCTCAGGACAAGGCCGAAAAAATCGTACAGATAGTAAGATCTATAAGAGAAAAGCTTCCGGATGCCCAAAAACCCGGCACCAGAGCTTGCATCATGATAGCCAAAGGAATAGAGACCTCAAAGGGCCGCGACGATTTAGCGATAGATTTCAAGCAAATGTGCATAGATGTCATAGCCAGCAAGACCAGCTCTCCAAAGGATATGGAAGATAAGAAGAGACTGGTTATGGAATCTGGGGCTTAATTGGCCTAAGGACCGATATGACACCATTAACTGCTGTAGTCGAAGAGGCTGAAGTCTATAAAATAAGTGATATTTTCAACAAGAAGCCTCCGGGACTTGGTTTCAATGAGACCGATGCTCTGGTCATCAAAGCTAGGATGCAGGACGGAAGACAGGTGGGTGCCACATTTTATTTCTGCCTCAAACCGGATGGAACTTTTGAGGAAGAAGCCTTAGGCAGAGATGCTGTCAAAGCCAGGAGGCATAAGCTTGCCTCTTTTCTTCGCTACTACGGATTGGCAGACGAAGTAGATAAATATAAATTGAAAGAGAGAATTAATGAGTTGAAGGGAAAGAATGTGGAAGTAGTCCCTATCCAAGGAGAACTCTCTATCTACTTTCCTCAGGTGATCATGCATGACCGGTAAGCCAAAGATTCAGGAAATCCTTGGGAGAGCAAACCAAGCGGCAGAAGCCATGTTGAAAAAGAAACTTGACAGTATTATCAGCCTGAACAAGGATCCAGAGGGCTGGGTGGCAGAGGTAGAGGTACTGGAAAGAAAATCCGTCCCGGACACACAAGATATTTTAGGAAGGTACGAGATGAAGTTCGATCCTGATGGAGAGCTTCTCGGCTACAAGAGAATCATGCTGCGAAGAAGGTCGGACATGGAGATGGTTGAGGAAGAGGTGTAGCTTCTTGGCAAGGAAGATTCTTAAGGCTAAGAATAAGATCCCTGATACTACAGGAAAGTATGTTTATTGTGTCATTCCTTATCTCAAGGAGAAGGAGAGCTTTGGGAATCTCGGCTTTGATGCTCAAGAGGTCTATACTCTGGACTACAGAGACATAGCCCCCGTCGTTAGCGATGTGGCCTACAGGGACTACGCGGTGGATGAGCAGGAAGTGGAGACTCACAGGAATGTAGTGGAACAGGTAATGCGAGAGCACAGCGTAATTCCCGTGGCCTTTGGCATGGCATTCAAGAGCAAAAAGCTGCTACAGATTGCCATGAGCGCTGGCTATCAAGCCATGCAAAAGGCACTGCAAGTAGTAGATGGCAAGGTGGAGCTTGGCATCAAGGTCTTTCTTCCCAAAGATCACGAGCATATGGGCAGCGCCCAGCGAGAGGAATGCAGCTCTGATTTCCTTAGCAGTCTCTTAGCAGTTTCCTCAGATAGCAAGAAGCTCAAGCTCTTTTCCGACCGCTTGATTTTAAACAGCGCCTTTCTGGTAGACAAAGGCAGCATGGATGTGTTCTCGGATCAAGTTGGCCAATTGACGGAAAAATACAATAATTTGAAAGTGCAGTACTCCGGTCCCTGGCCAGCCTACAACTTCGTGGATATCCATATTCTGGGAGGTAAGCGAAGGGGGTTTCGCTAGATGTTCTTCATAGACGATCTTCTGTTGCAGTCTATTGGGATATCCCTGCCTGGGCTGGATATGATCTGGACACTGGAACAGATCCAGATGTTTGCCTTAAAAGGATACTACAATCCGGAAAAGATCAAGAATCAGATAAAAGAGACACGTCTGCTCTATGAATTTGGGGAGCTTGATCGCCAGGAATACGAACAGAAGAACTCGGAACTCTTGCATAAGCTGGACATTGCCCAGAAGGTTCTAGAGATGAAGGCCAGCTCGAAGATGGATATTCTGGGGTAGATATGGCTGAAAAGACGGAAAATCAGGGAGATTGCTCGCTAAATGGGCCAGAAAAGCTGCGACACATCCTCCTAGAGATTGAGGAGAGCGATGGAAGCATGCAGCCGTTTTCGGGATCTGTGGCATATTCCGGCTTTTTTCGGGCAGTTTATCGCGGCAGAATGCAGATCGGAATTGAGAAAAAAACAAAAAGACTGTGGGAATTTATTTTGTTGGATATACTGGCAGTCTAAAGGAGAAACGAAATTATGCCCCTTCTAAGCCGAAAAGTCCTGGACAACAGGAGACGTCAGCACGCTGTGGTAACTGCTCATAAGAGAAAGATCAGAGACGAGATCCGGCCCCAACTGATGGAGACGAAGAGAGCCTGGTATGAGAGCTCCCGACGAAGTAATCGAATGATCAAAGATAAGTGGCATACTCAAAAAGCAAAGGTCAGAGCTTTGCAGCGGACCCAAAAGCTGATTCACAAAGCCAAGATACTGGCCCACAAGAGGCGAATTCGGGACGAAATGGCCAACAGAAGGTAAGTGGAGAGGTTTCAGATGAATTCGTTAGCACCAACCAGAAGCCAGAATCTTGCAGATGTGATAGAAAGAATCCTTGACAAAGGCCTGGTGATCAATGCAGATATAGCCGTATCTGTAGCAGGCACGGAGCTTCTAGGCATCAAGATTCGGGCAGTATTAGCCTCTTTTGAGACTGCAGCCAAGTACGGTCTGGAGCTGCCGTCAGGCACTAACCTGAAAGCTCCAGGCTGGAAAAATCTGGAGCGGCCCAAAGCTTACTGCCCGGAGTGCAGCAACCGCAGGGATGAGGAGAGTCTCCTTCATGAGGGCTGCCCAATCTGCGGCTGGTCAAGCCCACAGAGCCTGCCTTTGATCCGACATGAGCCGGAAGAGTATGATTGAATTGGGGGGAGAGCAAAATGGTCGAGGACATAAAAGATGCGGACAAGAGGCAAGAAAAGCAAGATGAAGATAGAATAGCGCTTCTGGAAAAGAGGATTCGTGAGCTTGAGAATACCGCGAATACCGCCAGGATAAGCCAAACCAGGAACGTGGATAGCCGCATTGCGGATAGCAACATTCACGTTGAGGGACTGGTCGAGAACGTGGTAGGCCAGTTTATCCCGGGACTGGGAGGAATACTCAAAGCCCTGGAGGCGTCCAGCCCTGAGTTTCGGCAGAAGATTGCAGATACTGATGCTGAGATCAAGCACAGGATTGATGTAGGCTGGTCCAACAAGCCGGTGGTGGATTATCACGTATCTACCAGGCCCATCAGGCGTGGACCGGGCAAGCCGGCTGCCCCTCGGGTAGAAAGCGTGAACATGCCGTCGCAAGGGCCGGTTCGTGAGCCTATCGTGGATGTATTGGATGGAAAAGAGGGCATCACAGTCATTGCTGAGCTTCCCGGAGTCTCTGAAGATGATTTGAATATAAAGCTGGATCAGACAGATCTACAGATATCGGCAGGCAAATTTTGCAAGAATGTCACACTGCCCCATGCCGCCAAAGAGATCCTGGAGAAAAGCTACAAGAACGGCATACTGCAGATCAAGCTGAATTGAAAGGAGCAAAATGGCCATCCAACTGGATGAGAAGAACCTGAAAAGCGGCCTTTTGGGACTGGTTGTGGCACTGGTTGAGATCATCCAGGAGCTTTTAGAACGGCAAGCTTTGAGGAGAATTGAGGGAGGGAGCCTGAGCGATCTCGAGGTGGAGAGGCTGGGACAGTCTCTATGCGAACTGTCTGAGGCTTTAGAGAAGATAAAGGTGGATAACGATATAGAAGATGCTGTTCTATCGGTTCGGGAAGGCCTGGACGAAGCGGCGGATGAGCTTCTAGAGAAGTTTATAAATCCTGAGATGTGGACCGATGAGCCAGAGAAGGAGAATTAGAAAATGAGCGAGACAGGATGCGAGGGCAGATATATTTACTCTGTTGCCAAAACGTCAACAAAAGAAAATCTGGGCGAGATTGGAATTGAGGATAATGCTGTTTTCACAATACCCTACAAAGACATAGCCGCAGTGGTGCACTCCTGTCCCCCCCGGGCTTATGACACCAAAGACCGGGCAGTTGCAGAGGAATGGGTTGTAGAGCATAGCTATGTCATAGACCAGGCTATGAAGAAGTTCGGATCGGTCTTGCCCTTCTCTTTTGATGTGATCTTGAAAGGGGACGACTCTGCCATCACTAACTGGCTCGAAAAAAACTATCAGATTCTCCACAAAGACATGGAAAATGTAGAGGGAAAGGCGGAGTTTGGCATTCAGATCTACTATAATTATGATGATCTGGCCAGCAGAATCCTTGAGGACGACGCAGAGTTGAAAGGCATAAAGAGCCGCATTGGGAAAGAAAGCAAAGGAAAGGCCTATCTGCTACAGAAAAAATTGGATCAAACGCTGAAGAGCATGGTATCCCAAAAAGCTGCCAAGATGGCCAATCAGTCTTTGGCTGATATCAGATCTCTGGCTGATGAACTGAAGATGGATGGCAAAAAAAGAAAGCCAGATAGCTACAAAGACCTATCGCTCTTGGCCTCCTACGCCTGTCTTGTCGGTGATGACAAAGTGCAGCGTCTGGGTGAGGCATTAGATAAGATAAACCGCCAGGAGGGCTTTAAAGTCCGGTTTACCGGCCCTTGGGCACCATTCAGCTTTGTCAATTGCCGGGAGCTGTCGTGATAGTCCAAAAGCGAGATCTGGGAATTGACAGTGGGCATCATCAGGATGAAGAGCCGGCCAGGGGAAGGAGGCTTAGGCAATGAATCCGGAAAAAGATAGCAGTCTGGTGGAAATTTTGGATCGGCTCCTCAACAAAGGAGCGATTCTCAATGCAGATCTGATCATATCTGTGGCAGGAATCCCCCTCATAGGCCTGAACCTGAGAGCTGCTTTAGCCAGCATGGAGACCATGCTGGAGTATGGAATTATGGAAGACTGGGATAAGAGCAGCCGGGAATGGTACGCGAGCCAAGAGACGCATCTTCCTCTTTTTCATGGAGAGGAAATCCTCTACAAGGCCTTCGGATATCTCTGGCAAGAGCAGAGCCTGATCAAATGCTGGGTGCCCGGCATCTGGAATATCACCAGCCAAAGACTTATTCTTTGGATTAAAACCCCTGGCGAGGTCATCTTTGAGGCGCCTCTGGATGGCTTGCAGGTATTGAGGGTTCCTGCATCTCATGAGGTGAGACGGGAGCTGGAACTGATTTATCCGGGCGGCACAGCTCGCATGTCTCTTTCAGAAAGAGATGAGTTCGAGGAGGCGCTGGCCAGGGCG
>DATLBD010000205.1:0-4006 GCA_035527135.1 Methanothrix sp.
TGCCATTTGCTATCCCTTGAGGGGAAAATAAGATCACAGCACCTATATAAAACTGGACTTGAGATTAAAAAATGCTGAGTGCAAAAAGGAAAACATCACGATATATTTATCCTAAATGTCCTTAACCGATGACCAGTGAGATATTGCTGGACGAAATAAAACTTTTCCATCTTTCATTGGTACTGGGTAGACTAAGACCAAATTAGGATCCCATAATTCGCAAATATATGGAAGGCTTGATTTTTCTATATTTTCATGATTAATAAAAGAACCTATTGAATTTTCTGCACAGCATGTTCCTATCCAATCTTGTTGCTCAGCCAGCGTATATGCTTCTGCGGCAGCTTTTCCGTATATCAAATTGTTTTCTTTGTCGATTTTAGCAAATCCAAAATCAATTGCTCCTCTTATTGGCAAAGCCATTTTTATTCCATTTTCAAGCATATACCCAGAAAATTTTAGAAGTCTTTTGAGCTCTTCTTTATTGTTTTTTGCGATTACGAATAGTGTATCAGATACGTTTATAAAAGAGTCTTGAAATCCGTATTCACTTGTTGCATTTTTAATTAGTTCCCTAAACTCTCTGATGCGAACTTGCTGTTCTTCTGGGGAAAGACTAAGTAAAATATTCTTGTAACCAGATATATCTCCTGCATAACAAAACACCTCGTCTATAGAATCCTCACCTTTCAAATTTTGGCCTCGGCATTTATCTCGCTATTTTTAGCAATAATATGTATGCTTTAGATATAAATTTAAGGCTCCTCGCTATTTTCTGTGGGTAGCAGGGTAAAACTTTTTATATAAATGAACAATAATATCTTTCAGACGCTAGGAAGCACTCAGAGCGAAGTATGCCAGCAGGGCTTCCAGTTGAATTCTCTCATTAGCGCCTTCCGTCATGCGAAAATCGATCTCTCCGATGCGGTCGATAAGTCTTACTTTATCTTTGTCCGGTATATCCAGGTCCAGCATGGCCCGGTGAATCTGAACCACCACGTCCTGGCCGGAGAGCCCCTTGGAGAGCAGCAGATCATCGAGTGCCGCCCGTGCCCCCACGAAATCTCCGGAAAGAGCCGTCTTTATGAAGTTTCGAATTTCCTCAGGCTTGGCGGTGGATGTTATCTGGTAGATCGTCTCCTCGTCCACTTTATCGCCTAAAAGGGCGGCCGCCTGCAGGGCATTGATGGCCTTTCGCATATCTCCGCCGGCAACATATTCGATGGCGGATAGGCCGCCTTCTGATACTATCAGCTTTTCCTCTTCTGCGATGAATTTGATGCGCTTGGTGACAGCCGTTGCCGAAAGGGGCTTGAAGCGGTAGACGGCGCAGCGAGACTGGATGGGCTCAATTATCTTGGAGGAGTAGTTGCAGGAGAGTATGAACCTGGTTGTTGCCGAGTAGCGTTCCATGGTGCGCCGCAGAGCGCTCTGGGCATCATTGGTCAGGGCATCGGCCTCGTCCAGAAATATAACCTTAAAATCGGCTTCGCCGAGCGGTGCCATGCGGGCGAAGTCCTTGACCTTGTGGCGGATGATATCTATGCCCCTCTCATCGCTGGCGTTCAGCTCGATGAAATTGTTCCTCCAGGTCTCGCCAAAGATCTCTTTAACGATTGAGATGGAGGCAGCCGTCTTGCCCACGCCCGGCGGCCCGGAGAACAGAAGGTGCGGCAGGTTTCTGGTCTTTACATAGGACTTGAGACGCCGGATTATCTCGTCCTGGCCCACAATGTCGTCCAGCTTCTCAGGCCGGTACTTCTCTATCCAGATCTCCTCTTTGATAAATAACCCCTCTAAAGAATGGTTCGTGCTATCATTATATCAATATTCCTGCAAAGAGCTGCCTTGCAGTATCACCTGGTTTTTTCAAGGCAACAAAGGCTAAATATAGATATGTTACATGATGGCATTCGTTTTTCGGAGGATTTCCTGTGATCACCGAGGTGGCTGGACAGTATAATGCAAAGGATCTGGAGAACCAGGTCAGATTGTTGTGGGAGAAGGGGCAAACCTATCGCAAGGTCAGGCAGCTTAGAGTGGGCGGCAAGAAGTTCTTCTTCGTCGACGGACCGCCCTACACCACGGGGCGCATTCACCTCGGCACTGCCTGGAACAAGGTGATCAAGGACTCTGTGCTGCGCTACAAGTCCATGAACTGCTTTGAGGTCAAGGACAGAGCGGGCTGGGATATGCATGGCCTGCCCATCGAGGTCAAGGTAGAGGAGTCCTTTGGCTTTAGAAACAAGAAGGATATCGAGGCTTATGGCGTCGATAAGTTCATCTCCCGGTGTAAGGAGTTCGCCCTGCGCCAGAAGGACGACATGACGGCTCAGTTCAAGATCCTGGGCGCCTGGCTGGACTGGGACGATCCTTACATGACGCTCAAGAATGAGTATCTTGAGGCGGCCTGGTGGGCTCTTAAAAAGGCGCATGAGCATAACCTCCTGGAGAGGGGCCTGCGAGTAGTGAATTGGTGCCCGCGCTGTCAGACGGCCATCGCCGACTCCGAAGTGGAGTACTGGGATGAGACTGACTACTCCATCTATGTCAAGTTCCCAGTGCTAGATGAAGAGAACACCTACATCGTCATCTGGACCACCACGCCCTGGACCATTCCTGCCAATGTAGCCGTGGCTGTGAATCCCACCTTCCAGTACTCCAAGGTGCGGGCCTGGAGGGACGGAAAGGCTGAGATCCTCATCATGGCCTCGGACCTGGTCGAGTCCGTGCTCAAGATCGGCCGCTATCAGGACTATGAACTATTGCAGGCACTTTCCGCCCAGCAGATGCAGGAGCTGAAGTACAGCCATCCTCTGGGCAGCCTGGTCCCCAGACAAAAGGAGATTTCGCACAATGTTTATGCCGCCGACTTTGTGACGGCAGAGAACACCGGCTGCGTGCATATCGCACCAGGTCACGGTCTCGAAGATTACGAGCTGGGACTGGACCATCATCTGGAGATCTTCTGCCCCGTGGGCGAGGACGGACGCTACACGGCTGAGGCGGGAGAGAAGTATCAGGGCCTGTATGTCAAGGAAGCCGATAGCGAAGTTATTGCCGATCTGGAGGAACAGGAGCGGCTGCTGGCCCAGGGACGGCTCGCGCACCGCTACGGCCATTGCTGGCGCTGCAAGACGCCCATCATCTTCATTGCCACTCGCCAGTGGTTTTTGCGAATATCCGATCTGCGAGAAAAGATGCTCGATGAGGTCTCCAAGGTAAAATGGTATCCGGAGTGGGCGGGATCGGCTCGCTTTGCGGACTGGATCAACAATGCCCGCGACTGGTGCATCTCCCGGCAGAGATACTGGGGAATTCCCCTGCCCATCTGGACCTGCCAGGCCTGCGGACACATAGAGGTAATCGGCACTGCGGCAGAACTGGAGGAGAGAAGCGGCCAGAAGCTGACCGATCTTCACCGGCCAGATGTGGACTCGGTCCTTTTGGACTGCCCCTGTGGCGGCAAGATGTTGCGTTCCCCGGACGTCTTCGATGTTTGGTTTGACAGCGCTGTGGCCTCCTGGGCTACGTTGCGTTTCCCCAGCCATGAAGAGGAATTCTCGGACTGGTGGCCGGCTGATTTCATCACGGAAGGGCATGACCAGACGCGCGGCTGGTTCTACTCTCAACTGGGAGCTGCCATGGTATCCTTTGGCAGAGCACCTTACAAGAGCGTTCTCATGCACGGCTTCACCTTGGACGACCAGGGCAGGAAGATGTCCAAGAGCATAGGCAACATCGTCCAGCCGGAGGAAGTTGTGCAGAAGTTTGGAGCCGACATCCTGCGCTTTTACGTGCTGGGAGCCAATGCCCCCTGGGAGGATCTGCACTTCTCCTGGGATGCTGTGGAGAACACCTCTCGCATGCTAAACATCTTCTGGAATGCCTATCGCTTTGCTCTGCCCTACATGGTCCTGGACAAGTTCGATGCCGGCAAGGCAGATCTGTCCCAATACGAGGGGCACCTGCGCCCCGAGGATCGCTGGATTTTATCTCGCATAAA
>DATLBD010000206.1:0-2251 GCA_035527135.1 Methanothrix sp.
CCACATCCACATCCTCCCAGCGCTTCTGCACTATGGTGATGTTTTTTACCTCAGACTCGGCCATCTTCTCTCTCATCACGCTGCACATGCCCTCCGCCGGCTCCACGGCAGTAAGATGGGCCACCTTCTGAGCGAAAGGAATGGCCAGGGTGCCCGGCCCGGCCCCGATGTCCAGGATCCGGGAATCCAGGGTTATGTCCGTTCCCTGGATGACCTTTTCCGTTCTATGGAAATTCTCCTGACACATGTTCCAGAAGCGCAGAGCACTCTCCCGACTCTCCCAGATGCGAGCACAATCCCGAGAGGAACTCGATTCCCGGTTGCTCTTCGTCTGGCTCTTCCAGACCTCGTTCCAGTCGATATCCTTCATTGGATCTATCATGATAGTAGCCTCATTATGTCCATCATTTGGGCGCCTTTAGCATCGATGCATACTCGCCGCCTTCTCCCGATGGGACAGGATAGGCAAATTTCATCCCATTCTGTTCACCCACGGCGCAAAGGGGCTTAGCCTTCTCCAGGTCCATTCCATCCGCCTCGGAAAAGAACCGGTCGTCCGCCTCCAGGTGCACCACCTTGCCGATGATGAGCACGAACTTCTCCCTGGCAATCTCTTCCTCCAAAACGCACTCCGCCCAGGCCAGACACTCCTCAATGCCGGGTGGCTTGACCCTGGCCGAGGGCCGGGCCTGCAGACCTGCCATTTCAAACTCATCCACCTCAGGGGAAAAGTTGCGAGCGCAAATCATGACCGCCCCTTCCATGCCGGAAGGCGGCACATTGATTACGAATTCTCCTGTCTGGCGAATGTTTTCCAGAGTATCTCTCTCTAGCCATGAGGCGATCAATATCTCCTCCAGGGGCCGGAGAACCGGCGTAACACAGGACCAGGGGGCGGCATTGCGCACGCCATCCTGGGAAAGGGTCGATATGAGCACCACGGGAAGGGGCATGATCTGCCCCCTTTGGTTTGGCTTAAGAATCATTCTAGCTCACCATTTCTCAGCAAATTTTTTGAGGCTTTTTTGTAGTCTCTTGCCGAATTACTCTGCCAGCAGCCGGTCCACGATCAGTTTCATCTCTTTGATCTCAGGCACTTTATTGCCTTTTAAGCAGGCTTTGAAGACCTCCCTGTCAAAGGGAAGAATGCCCACGATTCTTTCCTTATCTACCAGATCCCTTAGCTCCAAAGCGTCCTCATTCATCCGGTTGAGCACGAAGAAGACCGGCTTATTGATCTTCGCTCCCATCTCTGAGATCTTCTGGGAAAGCTGCACCGATTCAAAGCTGGGGTCTATTACTACTACTATCTTGTCGCAGCCCGCCTCCACGCCCCTGCCGAAATGCTCGATGCCCGCGTCCGTATCCACTATCACTTGCATGCCATCGGCCTTCAACTTCTGGATAAACTCCCGGGCCAGAGCGCCCATAGGACAGGCACAACCCTCGCCAAAGTCATGGATCTTGCCTATGGCCACCAGCTTGATGCCGTTCTCGCCCACTATCAGCTCCGATGGTATATCCTCCAGTGAGAAATCCTCAAGAATGCTCAGCTTCTCCTTGCCCTCAGATCTCATGAATTTTCTCATCCTCTCCCCAAGCCCCTTCTTGCCGCCCAGAGAGTCCATGAAGTCCTTGGGCTGCTCGAGACCGAGGTGCTTGTAAAGCCCAAAATTGGACTCATCAGTATCTACTACAAGTACCCGATCTCCCCTGGCCGCCATCTCCCGAGCCATCAAAGCCGAGACCGTGCTCTTTCCGCTTCCACCTTTGCCACAGATTACTAATTTCATCTTATAACCTCCTGATAAATGAAAAAACAAGCCCAATTTGCCGACCTTGCCTTCTGCAACTGCATATGCATCTCCACTCTCCTATGACACAGGAATATAGCATATTATTTTAAGAATCTTTCCATTAGTAATATGATATAAAATCTTAGATAGGTATTCATATAACAAGTGTTAATTCAATCAGCAGGGTTCTGAGAACAGCGATTAACAGATTTTAGAAAAAAAAATAAGCAGCCAGATGTAGCAGCCCTTTCACGATCGTTCAAGCATCCAATTACATTACACCGGCAACCTTGAGCGGATGCATACCGGCGCTTTGCAGCTGGGCCAGCTTGCCCGCGTCAACCTTGAACTCCTTTAAGGTAGAGATAAAAACATCAGGCTGGTACCAGTACGGCATCATATCAACATCCATAACCAGCTTGGAGCCCCAGGCAGGTCCCTTCCAGTCCTTCGGG
>DATLBD010000207.1:0-17973 GCA_035527135.1 Methanothrix sp.
ATGCGATGAGAATTGCGCCCCTCCATTATAACAGTTATATGATTATCATCAATATTTAAATTTTGGGTTGATGATCACACATTATGATTCATGATGTTTCGGAAGAAAAATAGGGTTTTGATTGGGTGGCTGAATAGTTACTTGTCTTTTAAGAATAATCCGGTACCTAATAACAATAGCCAAGGCAATCCCACAGCAGCCGTACCTGTAGCATAAAGCCACTGATAATCTGCCATCAAAGTTAAATTTTGGTACTGATTGCTTGGATGGAGGAATGTAGTAGTATAATATGAAGCCATTAAAAATCCAATAAATGACCCTACAATCATAGAGTCACCACGACTTAATTTAAAACCAATTAATTTTTTCCATATCACTTCTATCATTTCCTTCACTTCCACAATCGGATAGTCTACCTTCATTGAGTTGACCAATCCTTCGCGGATCGCATGGCTGGCACAAGAGGAGTTGATTGCATTCTATTGGCTCTCCATAAGTGCCATCTGGGGGACGAGGTCTTTTTGCTACGGATTTCATGTTCAACAACTCGTTATCGGTAGACTACCCGCAATCGTTAACAGGAAAAATACTCAATTTAGGAAGCTAAAGTTCATAATGTGGGAAATAAGGATCAATCCAAATCACGTCTCCATTACCGGTTCGATCTTTTTCATGTAGCGCTCCAGCCGCTCTTCGCACTCTTCCCAGGTCACATCCACCTTCAGGCTCTTCATTATCTCCTGCAACTCTGCTTTTACCTCATCCCACGAATATTTGTTCTTGGATTGGCAGAGATCGGTCATGAGGCGAAGGGTGGTCACAAAGACCTTCTTGAACTCCGCCCGGATGAACCTCATAAACGGCTCGGTCGGATCCCTTGAGATATAGGACTTCAGCTCATCCAGAATCACGTATTGGGAGGTGCAGGGATCCTTGAAGGGATCAACAACCACTCTTCCCATCGCCATGGAGAGGGTCTGATAGGCCTGGGCGAAAAGCTGGTCGATATACTTCCTATTATAGGCTTCTTCATTTATCTCTACCACCAGGCTGTAGCCGACTAGCCTGCACCGGAGAAGCTGTATTCTCGCCTCTTCCGGGGGCAGATTAAATTGAATCTTACTCACATAGTCCTCGAGGTGCTCCAACCGCTTATGTGGTTCAAAAATCACAGGCATATCAACACATCCACCAAGTTATTTACCTACACCATCAATAATGAATTATGTGCGATCCAATGTTCTCAAAATAGTTATCCTTTTCTACGTGGCGAAGCAAGATGGTTTACCGATCTGATTTTTCGACTTTGTATTGAAACGCCCTGAAATTAAAAAAAAATTAAAAAAATATTTTATTCGATCCATTTTGCCAGACGCCGGCGATTACCTCACTCTGCCCGCAGCGCCTCGATGGGATCAAGCTTGGCCGCCTTGTTGGCCGGATAGACCCCGGCGATGGTGGTGGTAACCACCCCGAAGAGCAGCCCTAGCAGGATGGATTGAGCAGTTATGGCCGAGGGCAGAGAGGCTAGCGATCCGATGAGATAGGAGACCGTCACTCCCATAGCAATGCCGATGACGCTGGATACCACCCCCAGCACACCCGCTTCCAACAGGTACTGAATGCGAATATCCCTGGTGGTCGCACCCAGGGCCTTCATGACGCCTATCTCCCGAATCCTCTCTTTGACAGTCAGCATCATGACATTGGCAATGCCTATTCCCCCAACCAGGAGCGATATGGCGCCGATTCCCGCCAGAGCGTACTTGATCATGGACAGGATGCTCATGAGCGAGGCGAGCATATCCCGCGCCGTGGTGGCATCATAGGCCTCGTTTTTGTGGTACCTTTTCAGGTCATTCTTGATCTTCTCAATGATGCTTTCCACCTGCTCCGGATCGTAAACGATTACCTGAAAAGAACCATAGTAGTAATTGTCCTCGCCTAGCAGCTCCTTCATGGCCTTATGCGTGATGTACATCAGATTGTCCCCATTGCTGCCCGGACCGCCAAAGGACGTCTGCTCCGCTTCTTTTAGAACTCCTACCACTTTGAAGTCCATGTAGCGGTCTTTATGATAGAGGCGAATCTTGTTTCCCGGCGTGACCTTCATGCGGAAGAGGTTCTGTGAGACGCCGTTTCCTATAACTATTGACTTATAATCGGAGCCTGTGAGAAACCTGCCTTGCGCCACATCGCCCTTGAGAGTCTCCTCCTTATCCGGGTCCACGCCCGTGAGGCTGGCCGAGGCATTGGTATTGCGAAAGGAGACCACCACACCGGAAGAGGTCCGAGGTGCAACGTTCTTCACTCCGACCACGTTCTCCAGGACCTTGGTGTCCTTCTCAGTGAACTTGGCAGGCTCAGCCGGATTTCTGCTGGCCTGGTCGTTGCCGGGACCTCCAAAGTGAGCACTTCCCGGAATTACGCTAATCATATCCAGATTGAAAGAAGAAAACTGAGAGGACACACCAGAGTAAAGCCCCTCGCCCACAGAGAGCATGACCACTATGGCCATGACGCCGATGATTATGCCCAGGGAGGACATGAGCGTCTTGAAGCGGTCGGCCCGAAAGCCGACGGCAATAAACTCCAGTATGTCAGGAAGATTCATCTGCCGCCCCCATTTCAAGACGCCTTTCCATTCTGGGACTTGCTATTGCCGCTGCTGTTGCTGCTGCTGTTACTGTTAGGCTTGTTGTTGGGCTTGCTGGAGAGCTTTTTTCTGCGATACATATAGCCTCCCACGATGAGAACAATCAGAGCTACAGCGCCGGCAGGCAGAAGGTAGCTGCTCTGCGTGCTGTTATCCTGGGGCGGGGTATAAGTGGTGACGTAGGCTTCAGACTTATGCCAGTTGTCTCCATTCTTGAACTTGGCCGAAAAGCTCAGGTTTGCCGGGCTGGTGAGGGATTTTACCGCATCTTCCGATTTTATGCCGAAGCTGATGGTGAAAACCTCATCAGGGTCCATGGTGCCGATGTAGTACTCATCCGGCGAGAATATAATTCCCTTAGCAGAGGGCACAATGGTGACTGCATTGAGGGTGTTTTCTCTGGGGTTGGCCACATTGAGGTTAAAGGTTGATGTGGCCGTTTCGGCACGAGCAAGGCCTACCGGGGTATCATCTACTTTGATGAGAATCTCGCGGTTGATGGTGGTCACGTCATATCCGCCCACAACCTGGAAATCCAGGAGATACGTTCCGCTGGATATGTTGTCCGCTGCTCGAATCTTGTAGTAGACAGTGATCTTATCATTGGGGCCGATCATTCCCAGATCCCTGTTGTCTTTTGTGAGCACCTGCAACTCCTGTGTGCTCTTTAAAGAGGTTCTGTTAAGGGGTGTGGAGAGGAGAGTGCCCTGGGCGGAGCTGCCCGCCCCGGCATCTTTGCCTGTACCGTAGGAAGCTGCGCCGTTGGCCAGCTCGATGGCCAGCACAGCCTCGTCTCCGGGCAGGAGCACGGCGGGTGTCATTGTGGATTGTATGTTCACAGGCATGTGGTACTCATAAGCGGCTGCGTAGCCTGATGCCAGCAGGAGCAGGAATAAAATTTGAATGAATCGTTTCATGATGCGTTCTCCAGAATGCGTCCGTCTCTGAGCCTTATGACGCGACTGCAGTTCCCGGTGATCTCCGGGTTGTGGGTGACCATGATTATGGTTCTACCCTCTTGGTTTAAATTACTTAGAATTTTCATGACTTCATCGCTGTTTTTAAGATCCAGGTTTCCGGTGGGCTCATCGGCTATTATTATCTTGGGATCATTGGCTAAGGCCCTGGCAACAGCCACCCTCTGCCGCTCCCCTCCGGAGATGTTCTGGGGGCTGAAATTAGAGCGATGAGCAATGCCTACGTCCTGGAGCAGCTCTAAAGCGTGCTCCCTTCGCTTCTGGCGTGCAACACCGCTGAGCATCATGGGAACCTCCACGTTCTTCTGCACACTGATGCGGCCGATGAGGTTGAAGGTTTGGAAGATGAAGCCCAGCTCCTCCCTTCTTAAGCGAGCCAGCTCATCATCCGAGGTCTGGCTGATGTCCTGGCCTAAGAGCAAGAAACTGCCGCTTGAGGCACGGTCCAGGCAGCCCACGATGTTCAGGAGGGTTGATTTGCCACTACCGGAAGGCCCCATGAGGGCAATGAACTCGCCCTCTTCTATCTGCAGATCGATGCCCTTGAGAACGGCAAACTCGCTCCCACCGATTTGATAAGTTTTTTGGATATCTTTTAGCTCGATAACTTTTGAAATGATTTTCACCTTCATCTGACCGCAATGATCTCCCCATTCACTTTAAAGCCGCCATATAATTTGGGCCTGGTTATCTTAATGCCAGCTTCTTGATAATTATTGTGCCGTCACCAAGCTGGTCTATGGCAAGCTTATCTCCCGCATTCAGGTCCAGCTTAAATCTAATTCCCAAAGGAAGCAGAACCCTGCCATTGGCATCCAATTCGGCAATTATCATCAATTCAACCTTGTGCTTTTGTTTTGCCCATAGGATTGTCTTCCTGTCTCTTCCAAAGCGTCAGACCATGATTGTTCCGGGTCAAAACGAAACCCAGCTCTTTTAGCTCCAATCTGGCTTGCTGAGGGCTCAATCCACAAGCTAGGGCTACACGTTTTAGCTCTCCGCGATCAAGGATCTGACCCCGTAAACATGGCTTATGCTTTAAGTATTCGCTGATTGCTTTCATGTTGCGATCCCCTATTATAATCAGGTCCTTTACTGAAATCGGCCAAGGCCAACCTGCATGGAACGATATATAAAAACTGAGCCGAACGAACGGTAAGATACTCGATAGAAAGCGGTATAAAAACCATCTAGATGGTTCCGTTTGCTCTGAAAACAGCATTTAAAGTTCAATTTAGGCTTATTCAAACATTGCTTACCTTTCTTCGCAAAACCAGTGCAAATTACAGGAAGACCAGATATTTAGTATCATCCTTCTACCAGAATAAATGTGCATGGTAACACAGATCTTGTGCAAATTGAGGTTGCCAGATGAGCCAATCTGAGCCGTATTAAGGTCCCATCTCCAATAAGGGGCTACAAAGTGCTTTAGTCGGCTCTGTGGAAACAGAGTTTCATTTAGAGTCTCCCATTTTTTTTTTTGCTAATGTGTTATAAATTTCCATCGGATTTTATTATATCCAGGAACTTTAAAACTGAGTATGCCGACCGATTGACACCAGCACTTCTCTTCGTGGTATCGGTTCCTACACAATACAAATTTTTAATAGGAGTTCTCACATCTCCAAAACCGCAATTTATACCCCAGGATGCTTTTTCAGGTATCAGCTCCTGGTAATGTATCATATCGATATGCTTTTCGATATCCGGCACATTATCGACTATTGTTTGAAATGCTTTTTTCTTTATTGTAGATGCATTATATTCGCCGGGCAGGGTAAAGGCGAAACCTACCAGCTGATTTCCTTTGGGTGCCAGGGTGGGATCATAATTTGAGGTAGGCACTACCCAGGCATATGGATCGGAATCAACCCATATCTCCGAGCCGTAGTTGTTAAATAATTTCTTGGTCAGGCCCAACCATATGGTGAGGGAATTAACCCTTTTAATTGATGTCAAATTCTTGGTGTATTCCGCGGGCAGGCTGTCGATCATACGAGGCAGGTTTGATGAAAATCCCGAATAAACAACAGTATCGCAGTCGTAGCTGTCCTCAGAAGTTATCACACCTTCCACTCGCTCGCTGCATTCTATCTTCTTCACGCTCTCATTGGTTTTGATCTCCACACTATCTTTTGGAAATGATTTCACTATGGAGTTTATGATGGATTGCAGACCGCCTTTGGGATATCCCTGGTCTGTGGCGCCTTCTGTTATGAACAGGTCATATATTTTTCCAACATAGGGAATTGATCTGGGGTGATGGGTTTTATTGTCCACGAATCGAGAAATAGGCGCATTCTCTATGGATGTTCCAACCATGAAGTAACATAGCCAGTCCAGGAATCTTCTCGTCGTCATTGAGACCTTATTGGGAAGGATCTCGGAAAGAGTAATATTAGAAAAATCCTTCCCTGCATTTTTCAGATACAGAATATTGAACAGCGCCCTCATCAAGAGCAGCCGATCAGTCATGGGAAGCAAGCCAAAAGTCAGCCAGGCATTGATGCTCCAGGGAAAAGGCTTGATCTCGCTGCCAATTTTTACATAGTATTTTCCAAATGGAATAAATTGGGGAGCTATATCGAAATACCTATCCATCAGTTCCTTTAACGGGCCATTTTCCAGCCTGGTTATGGCATGAGGGCCGGTATCGACGCGATAGCCTCCTACATCATAAGACCGGCAGACTCCTCCAATGTAGCTCTCTTTCTCCAAAATCAATACCTTTTTGCCCTCTCTAGAAAGCGCTAGGGCGGACAATAAGCCACTGATTCCTGAACCAATCATAATGACATCATTCTTTTTCATGATTCACCCAACATTAATATATGCACCCGGAAATCAGCAGTTTTTTTCTCCATCTTCTAGAAAGCACCCCAACTAGATAATAATATAGCTAGTGACCTGGTTATCATATTTCCCGAAATCCTTTCGCGTATCCTTTTGCATATCCTTTCGCGTATTCCTTCATTTAGATTTCTTAAGGCTTTTGGCTTCGCCGGGCTCCATCCAATTTAGCAGATTGGTCGGCATGAATGAGATGCACAATGTCAAAAACACCCACCGGCTAAAAAAACCTGCGCTCGATAGCTCGATAATATGGCGCTAAGGACTATTGGCCGAAAAGAGCCTTTATATCTAATAAGGTGGTCTTGCGCCTTGCAGATTTGCGTAAATGATCAAGTTGAAAGCACGGCTCAATTCAGATATCGATTCAGATATCTATTGCCCAGAAACGCTGATGCAGATGGTTTAATGCGTGGGATTACATGATCACCAGGGAAGATGTGCAACACATCAGCTGGCTTGCCAGCATCAAAATCGAGGATGAGGAGAAGGATGAGTTAGTGGAGCATTTCAACTCAATTCTGGAATACTTCCATCAGTTGGATGAGGTGGACACAGAGGATGTGGAGCCCACCTACCGTGTGGTTGACCTGGCCAATATCTTCAGAGAGGATGTGGCCTGCAAGTCCCTCTCCCAGGACCAAGCGCTAAAGAATGCGCCGCGCACGGAAAATGGCTATTTTAAGAGCCCAAGGATCGTGTGATCATGTTTTCGGAATTAAAGGCCAAACTATTGGCCGAATCATGCGAGGAGTATCTCAGCCAGCTCTTTGAGAGGATCGAGAGTATCAATAGGAGTCCGCTCAATGCCTTCACCACTTTAGCTAAAGAGAGCGCATTGAAAGAGGCCAGGCAGTTCGACAAAAATCCCGGCCAGGGGCTCTTAGCGGGAGTGCCCATCGCCATCAAAGAGTGCATCTCCACCAAGGGGATTGAGACCAACTGCAGCTCACGAATACTGCGTGGATATATTCCGCCCTATGATGCCCATGTCATCGAGCGCCTCAAGGCGGAAGGGGCCATCATCATGGGCAAGACCAACATGGATGAGTTTGCCATGGGCAGCTCTACGGAGACAAGTTGCTTTGGGCCGACAAAAAATCCCTGGGATCACACTTGTGTTCCGGGCGGCTCCAGCGGGGGCAGCGCGGCTGTCGTCGCCGGGGGAGAAGCACCCTGCTCTCTAGGGTCGGATACGGGAGGCTCAGTGCGCTGTCCTGCATCCTTTTGCGGCATTGTGGGACTCAAGCCCACCTACGGCCTGGTCTCGCGTTTCGGCCTGGTGGCTTATGCCAACTCCCTGGAGCAGATCGGCCCGCTCACGCATACTGTGGAGGATACGGCTCTTCTCATGGAGGTTATATCCGGGCACGACGGGCGGGATTCCACCTCGGCAGAGGGAGAACGCCGCAGTTATTTGCCGGGCCTGAAAGATGGGATTTCCGGCCTGAAGATCGGCATTCCCAGTGAGTACTTCGGCGAGGGAGTGAACAAAGACGTGGAAAAAGCTGTCTGGGACGGCATTCACACCCTGGAATCGCTGGGCGCGTCCTGGCAGGAGGTCAGCCTGCCCCATACCCGCTATGCTCTGGCCGCTTACTACGTCATTGCCATGAGCGAGGCCTCCTCCAATCTGGCCCGCTTCGACGGCCTGCGCTATGGCTCCCGCCAGGGGGAGGACAAGGACTGGCACACTACATTCTCGGCCATTCGCGCCCAGGGCTTTGGGCCGGAAGTTAAAAGGCGCATAATGCTGGGGACCTATGCCCTCTCCGCCGGCTATTATGGCCGCTACTACCTCAAAGCTCTCAAGGTAAGGACGCTGATAAAAGAGGATTTCCTGCGCGCCTTCAAGGACGTGGATATTCTGGCCAGCCCCACCATGCCCATTCCTGCCTTCAAGATAGGCGAGCGCATCAACGATCCTCTCTCCCTCTACATGGCCGATGTCTTCACCGTGCCCATCAATTTAGCAGGTGTGCCCGCCATCTCCGTGCCCTGCGGCTTTTCCGGACATCTGCCTATCGGCCTGCAGCTCATAGGCCCGCACTTCGGCGAGGCGGCAGTACTGCGTGCAGCTCATGCCTTCGAGGCGGCCACGCCTTTCCATGAGGCCAAACCGGAGGTGATCTAGAATGGAGGACGTCATCATTGGCCTGGAGATTCATGTACAGCTCAACCGCCTGCAGTCCAAGATGTTCTGCGGCTGCTCAACGGCCTACCATAACTCTCCGCCCAACAGCTATACCTGCCCCGTCTGCCTGGGGCTGCCCGGTTCTCTGCCTGTGATAAACAAGAAAGCGGTAGAGTACGGCATAAAAGTAGGCTTGGCCTTGAACTGCAAGATCGAGGAAGAGACGCTCTT
The DNA here is from genome assembly GCA_035527135.1 of Methanothrix sp. Classification (GTDB taxonomy): domain Archaea; phylum Halobacteriota; class Methanosarcinia; order Methanotrichales; family Methanotrichaceae; genus Methanothrix. The sequence goes on from DATLBD010000207.1 coordinate 8,849, forward strand.
CTACCGGAAGAACTACTACTATCCAGACCTTCCCAAGGGCTTTCAGATCAGCCAGTACGACTATCCTCTGGCCACACAGGGCCACATCATGATCTTGGGCGACGACGGGAAGGAGAGAAATATTCGCATCAACCGGGCGCATATGGAAGAGGATCCCGGGCGGCTGGTGCACGCGGGCACTATTGACAAGGCCAAGTACACCATGGTGGACTACAACCGTTGCGGCATGCCCCTGCTGGAGGTCGTAACCGAGCCGGACTTAAGCTCTCCTAAAGAGGCGCGCACCTTCCTGGACAAGCTGAAGAGCATTCTCGAGTATCTGGACGTATTCGACGGCTCACAGGAAGGGTCCATGCGCGTGGATGCCAACATCTCCCTCAAAGGGGGAGACAGGTCGGAGGTCAAGAACATCTCCGGCTTCAAGGGCGTGGAAAAGGCCCTCTCCTATGAGATAACCCGACAGAAGAATCTGCAGCGACGCAATATCAAGGTAGTGCAGGAGACACGGCACTTCGATGAGCTGCGCAAAATCACCGTCTCCATAAGAAGCAAGGTGGGCGCTCACGACTACCGCTATTACCCTGAGGCCGATTTGGCGGTCATGCGCATCGCTCCTTGGGTGCCAGCCATAAAAGATGCCCTGCCCGAACTGCCTGACGCTAAACGGGAGAGGTTTGTCAAGCAGTACGGCCTGGCAGATGATCATGCTAAATCCTTGACATCTGAGATCAAGCTCGCTAACTTCTACGAGACTGTGGCTGCCAAAGCGGCGCCCAAGCTGGCTGCTGTCTGGATCGCCGATGTCCTCAAGGGCGAGCTGAACTACCGGGACCTCTCCATCGAGAGCTTCCGAGAAGAGCACATGGCCGAGATTGTGCAAATGCTGGAAAAAGCCAAGATCACCGAGAACGGAGCGGTGCAAATCATGCGCGACCTGCTGGACAAGAAGGGCGGCACTCCTCAGGAGATCGTCCTGGCCAGGGGCCTAGGCAAAGCGGAGGACGATGCCGTGCAAAAAGCGGTGCAAGAGGCTGTGGCGGAGAGCGCGACTGCAGTGGCAGACTACCGGGCAGGCAGCGAGCGCGCCCTCAACTTCATCGTGGGACAGGTCATGAAGAAAACACGAGGGAAGGCCAGTGCCGGCGAGGTTCACAGGCTGGTTAAGGAAGAGGTGGAGAAGGTCTGAGCCTTAGGCCGGCCAGACGCCATCTTTTTGCCGATATTTTTTATTGTTTGGATTCTGTGAATTCATTCTCTACTTGCCAACGGCCTCCTTTATCAGGACCGATGCGCTGGATGCGACCTTGCGCTTTCAATTTTCCTATCTGCTTCTTGATGGCTCTCTCTGTGATGCCTATACGGAGCGCAAGGTCTGCGATAGTAATCATTGGATCATTTTTCATGAGTTCGATGATTTTCTGGGAACTTTTCTGGGAACTTTTTCCCGCTGACCCCACATCAACAAGCTCTTTACGGTGAACTGTCGCGATGAACATGCAACCTTCCCGGTCATCAGTGAAACTGATATCTGGCCAGTCCTCCAGAGCGCGCTTGATCCCTGATCTCAATCCTTTGTAAGGCAGCAGCCCTTTGGCTGCATAGGATACCAGGATTGGGTTTCTAATATTCGAAATGCCTGAGCGGATTTTCTCTACCGTCAGGTTGTTGGGCAGATGGCCTGGACTAATGATCTCAATGCGGTCATCGAAAATGAATAGACGAATTGTTGCGTTCACGAGATAGTCCCGGTGGATTAGCGCGTTTACCAGTAACTCTTCAAAAACGGAAGGTGGAATCTCTGGGTGGCCGGGGGAGTTCACTCCCTGTCCGGACTGCACTTTGCGCAGGTTGCGCATGACGAACGCGAGCGAATTCTCAAAGATCTTGCCAAGTGGCCCAGAAAAATCTTCGGTATCCAGATACTCGGTCGAATGAATGGCATTGCCGGGGTAACGAATGGCTTTGACAATGAAAAGGGGCTTGATCCACTCCGGGCGTTCGGCAAAGAGGAGCACTCCCGCCAAATTCAGCATGCCGTCATCGGTTGCCAGATCCATGTTTTGCAGCAGACGCACAAGCTCAGTTTGGGAATCTGGATAATCTTGATTATACGCATCACGCAGAAAGTCCCGGAAGCGCAGCTTATCAAGCTTGTCAATACCGGCTCGGGTGGGCAATTGATCTGCATGGAACTGGTCAGACAATTGAAACAGCCTTCTTAATTCCTCTTTGGAGTTCACCCTTCGCTTGTCAGCCCCGTTCCTCAGCCAAATAACGCCATTTCGGTCAAAATACGGTTTATCCAGTCCTTTGGGGATGGTGAGGACGATGACGACGCGGCCTTTGCCTACGGCCAAATTGATGCTTTGCACTGTCAGAGGGCTACGCACATTTTGCGAGGCAGCATTGCTGATCAACTGATTGAGACGGGCTACGTCAGCTTTGTCCAGTCCAGTCAGCGTGCAGTCGTCGGCCACTCCAATGAAGATCGTGCCGCCTTCAGAATTGGCGAAGGCCACCATCTCTGCTGCCAGGGAATCGGCATTGGTGACATCCCGCTTGAACTGGCGGCGGCTGTCTTCCCCCAGGGCAACACTGGCTTTGAGATCCTTCAGAGACATTGCGAGATCATCTCCTCCAACAATGCATATTGCACTTACACTCGTTTGGCGCGGTTCGGATCGGCTGCGATCTCAAGGGTTGAGGCGGATTAGAGCTCCACGTGGCTAGGCTCTGCCATGACGTCGCTGGGCTGGGCGGAGATCGCTGCTGCCTGGCGATTTGCTGTCGTCGTGTTTTTATGGCGGCATCGAGGATCATCTGCTTGATCGTGTTGGATTTTCGGTAAATACGGTCATAGTGCATAACCTTCGTCTTTATTCAGTTCTGATGCGGTTCGGATCACCCAACCGTTTTCTTTCAATCCATCTTCGTGTCCGACTATACTCGATGCACGACAAGCGAAAGCCAGCAAGTGGGTTGGGCGACTAAATGCGACATGAGCAACTTTCAGGTTTTGCTGATGATGAGGTTTTTTTATTTGTGCCTCTGGGCGATTTCCCTCTAAGAAATCAATCAATCGTTTTGCATCCGTTGATGTATGATAATTTGTTTCCAAATATAATGTTGCTGTGTGCGTTTCACCTTTCGCAGAGTGGACTGTTCCTATATGTATAATGATCCCATTATCGTCAACAAATTGATCCTTTGTTTGAGCAGAGCCTGTTCCAACTTCCAATGCAGCATCAATCGAATCTCCATTGATAAAATTACTGGCTTTTTCGCCAATAGGCCAGACTGGCAGTATTGCAGATCTGATCTGGTCGCGAAGCATGACAGGAGTTGCACTTGAATTGAGTGCCATTAGAAAAACCTCTGCCATATGTTCCCTGAATTGGTGATAAGACTCTTCGTGATCATGCTTCCAGAGGTAGTTGAGAGAGGATGGCGTATAGTGCCGCTTCGACGTTTCGTCCTTGATACCTGCAACATCGAGAACGCGAATGATACCTTGCAGGATGATCTCAAGAAAACGCTTTGCACCATCAATCTGAGCTACTTGAATTGCATATACCGCATAGGAAATTATATTGGAGAAGTACTTGTTCTGAGCCCTACGCGAACTATCAAAGTTAGGAAAATAGGCAGGTATGCAAAGTTTGCCCTCAGAGGTCTTATCTTTGCCAATCCATCCTATCGCTTTGTATTTGCCATTGGCGGGCAGTTCATCGGCTAACTCTTCGATAAGATGTGAAAACGCTCTAATGACCATTTGCTCTTCGCCCTCTTGATACGTGATCAGATATGTTGGCTGCGAATTTTTTGAATCGCATGGCTGTAAAGCAACGTCGTCATGGAGTCTGACGGTGCTCAATAGGTGGGTAATCGTCTTTCCATAACGTCGGGAATCAGAGAAATGCAGTGGATTTCTGGGAGACCAATAGCCGTCGCTGTGGACACTATCATGATAGATTGCCTGATTTGGATCTCCTATGCGCTGGATGACAAGCTGTTCAGTTCTAAAAACGGCGTCCAGGACTTGAAACTGGTGTTCATCTGTATCTTGAGTCTCGTCTAGAAAAACCATGCAAAAGCGACTGGAAATGGCTTTAGATATCTCTGCCATTCTCTGACAGTATCGTAATGAAATCGAATATGCATCATTGTAGCTAAGAACTCCTTGTTCCAAAACATTCTTTCGAATAGATTGAATTTTCTTAAAAGTAGGCGTCTGTTCCGAAAGCCCAGATATCTCAACGTTCAACGTATCTGGATTGAACCGGTAGCCACCAAGAGTCCCAAGTCCACCCTTATGCTCCAACCATGACTGCAAACCACGATCACGGGAATATTGTTTCATTAACTCCAAATAGAATCGGTCATTTTCAATGGAAATTACCTGTCTATTGAATTCAGACCTATACCAAGGCGCAGCGAGAAACTGGTTCACAAAGCTCTGAATTGTTCCAAAGAAATTGGGATACGGAAATAGCAGTGCAGATGCAACGTTGGCCTGTTCATTTTTGATCTCGTCAATTGCAACATTTGTATGCGTGAGAACACAAATGCCCCTACCATCTTCAAACGGCATTTTCCTGGCCAAGATTAGAAGCTTTGCTAATAGGGCCGTTGTTTTTCCACTTCCTGGGCAGGCAACTACATCGCGTGATTCCATGCAACGAATAAATGCTCTACGTTCATCGTTGAACTGAGATCCTATAGGCAATAGTATCTTTTCTGCGTATGCAATATCGTTGTCCGTGATTTCAATTCTCACGGGAAGCCTCCATGGGTTCTGTCACGTGATAGATTGCATCGAGAAGATACTTTAGGCTGCATGCTCCGTGAATTTCTGATTTCAGAGTGCTTGCGTCAGACTCCTTCAGTCTCTCCTCCAGATACTCTGCAAATACCTGTGCAGTCACCGCCTTGGATATTTCTTTCTCAAGCATCGTTCTTTGATATATCTCAAAGGCAATCTTTTCGTCCTTTCTTGGATCGCTACATCCAAGCCATTTCGTGAAGTCATTCTCTACATTTGAAGCAACTTCGTCAGCTTTTGATTCTTGTGGCGTCCCGCTTTGGGAATTGGACATTTTCTCTGCCCATAGAAGCGCTCGGTAAAATTGGGTTCGAAACTGAAGTGATAGTGAGATCTCGTATTCTAGTGTCCAGTTAGGTGATACAAACACCTCGATCTCGTCGTTTCTAAAAACTTCTAGGCTCTGCTTTCTTTCTAATTTAGCTGCTTCAATCTTCTCGTATGTAGATGCATTGCCCGATGAATCAGTCCACTCCTGAGGTTTCACATCCATATCGGTGATGAGGGCTACTTTGATTCCCATAAGATCGCCATTTTGACGATGGAAGATCTTTACGAAATGCGCAAATGCAGTGCTGCCGACATTTACAATCGATACACCATACCGATGGAGAGGTCGATCGATGATTTTGGCTATGGTGGGGATCAAAAGGTTTTCTGCATCGCCCTCTACGAGTAAGACTCCACGAGCAAAAAATAGGTTTGCTTTGGTTGCATCTAAGAACCGATAAAGAAAATCATAATTTTTTTGTTCGAGTCTCGTATGCCGGCTCGCCATTGGAAATACTTCTTTGCCCTTACAAATAATCAGACTCTCAAGAGGAACACTAGATCCCATAGTGGTACTATGAGTGGTTAAAATGTACTGGCCTCTTGTCGATTTCTCTTCCAGATATCTGATTAGTCGAAGTTGAGCTTGAGGATGCAAATGTGCTTCCAGCTCCTCAATCAAAGCGAGTCTTAGCCCAGAGTCCTCTTCAGATTGCAGGAGGAGTAACTCAGTTGCAATAAACAAAAGATTAGCAGCCCCAAGTCCAGACGGGTTTGTATCGAGTGATAGAGAAAGCCGCCTGAGAATGTCGGTGAGATCGCCACCTGAGATGCTGACGGAAGCGGCATGAGATTCGTTTTGTGGGAAGAACGCATCTACATAGGTCTTTAGTGCTCCCATCAGTTTGCTGGCATCGGAATCATCCTCTTTGTGGCTGAAATAATCCTCGATGTCTTTATTGGCTTTCCCTAAAATAGTCTCAAGATGGTGCTCTTCGCCCTTTCCTTTTTGGAAAAGCGAATGGGCCCTGAGAATTTGTGCAAAACGAGAACGACGACCAGGTGTCAACTCTGCATCTGCATCCCGTAAAGGCTTGAGATAGGTAACGCGCAACAAAGTTCGTGCTTCGCCATCCATGATGATTCCGACCGAATCAGCACCAGCTCGCAGATCCGTTGCAACCCGGTCACCCTTAATCCGCGCAGACAAACGGACCTTCAGGACGAAGCTATGCGTACCATCGATTTCTTCAGTTCCCATCCATTCAAGAAAGTGCGCAGCTTCTTGGCTAGAGATACCACGAAATATGCACTCTATCTTTAGATCTTGGGCTCTGTTGCCTCCATCTGAATGAAAGTCGGATTCCTCGATGCGAATCCATTCTCCGCTCTGAGTGCCGAGGACATAGCGAATTGCGTCAATAATTGCAGTTTTCCCTGAATCATTCTCACCTATCAGAACATTTAGTCCTTTGGCGAACGGGACGGAAACGCCAGGTTCCGATGTCTCGAAGGAATCGCCTTCGATGCCATATTTCCTGAAGTTCCAAAGTCTTACTTCGGCGAGATACATATTAAGTTAGCTTTGCCAACGTTTCATGATATTAATGCAATGGTATTTATCATCAGCTCGAAGTTGTTGGATTCTGTTAAGTTCAGGCCTCGTTTCATAATTTTAAGCGACAGATAGTGATGCAAGATTGTCACTAACAAGCCTTGCGCGACAAGAAATAGGACTTTGCATTCTGCATAACGTCCATGCATGAATTGCAATTGAATCGCTTCATGATCGAATAGAAACAGACCATTCTTGTTGGACGGGGCCAAAAATTTTCCCGCGCCGGGAAGATGTCGTTCATGCTTTTCCCTCGGCAAGCCAGATGCTGCCTTTCTCGGTGAGCCGATATTTCTGCAGGCAGCTCTTGGGCTTGTCCGGGATGGTCAGCTCAACAAGCCCCTCAACCAAAGCCGGCTCAAGATAGCGCTCACCCACATGCTTCCTGTCTTTGAGGCCAAGTCCATTCCGGATCTCCGTATTGCTCAAAGCACCGCACGAATCCAATAAGCGCAAGAGCACCTCCACCGGAGGAGTGACTTGGGGGGCGACTTGAGGGGTCACATGGGGGGTGACCGCTTTGAGAGCCAGCTCAGGCTTGCGAAGGATGATGGTAACGAAACCGTCCGTTAGGTAGAACTCCGGTTCCAGTAGGCTGGCATTGCGGCAGCGTTCAATCATGTCGCCAACGCCCGTGCCCATGCGTTCGATGTAATCGATTGCTTTTTATCCATCCAGACCAGTCATTGCCCCAGGTTGATCATCAATGTCCGGTTACTGGGATCCGCATATTGAGCGCATGCCTCTCAAGGACCTGCATGCCCTTCAAGAGGATAGGCTCAAATCCGTAGTGCGATATGTCTACGATCATTCTGCTTTTTACCGGCAGAGGTTCAAGGAGGCGGGCGTGGAGCCGGGCGACATCAAGACTCTCGCCGACGTCACCAAGCTGCCCTTCACCAAGAAGGTGGACCTGCGGGACAACTACCCCACAGGGATGTTTAGCGCCCCCAAGAGCCAGGTGGTGCGCTATCACGTATCCAGCGGCACCACAGGTAAGCCCACCGTGGTCGGTTACACCAAAGGCGACATCGAGACCTGGTCCGAGTCGCTGGCCCGGGCGCTGACCTCTATTGGCCTTGACAGTGACGATGTGGTACAGGTAGGCTACGGCTACGGCCTTTTCACAGGGGGCCTGGGCCTGCACTACGGTGCCGAGCGCATCGGGGCAGCCGTGCTGCCCGTGGGCACGGGAAACACGGAGCGGCAGATCGAGCTGATGCAGGATCTGGACACGACTGCCATCGCCTGCACGCCCTCCTACTTCCTGCACATCATGGAAGTGGCGGAGAAGATGGGCATCTCCATCGAGAAGGATACCAAGCTTAAGGCAGGCATCTTCGGGGCCGAGCCCTGGTCCCTGGAAACCAGGAAACGGATTGAGGATGCCACAGGCATCAAAGCCTATGACATCTATGGCACCAGCGAGATCTCTGGCCCCCTCTTTACGGAGTGTCATGTCCAGAAGGGCATTCACATTTGGGCTGACATGTTCCTGACCGAGGTCATCGACCCCAAGACGGACGAGCCCGTGCAGGACGGAGAGTGCGGCGAGCTGGTCTTCACTACCCTGCACAAGTTCGCTTTGCCCCTCATCCGCTACAGGATCGGCGATCTGACCATCATGAACAGCGAGCCCTGCGAGTGCGGGCGCACCCACCCCAGAATCATGAGGATTTTAGGCCGCACAGACGACATGCTCATTATTCGCGGCATTAACGTCTTCCCAAGCCAGGTGGAGTCGGTCTTGATGAAAATCCCCGAAGTGGGCGACCACTGGGAGATAATCGTGGGCCGCAAGGGGCCGCTGGATATGATGACAGTGCGCGTGGAGCTGACCGAGACGGGCTTCTCAGATAAGATAGGGGATCTGATGATGCTGAAGAAGAAAGTCTCAAAAGAATTAAAAAGCGTGCTGAACATAGCAGCAGAGGTGGATCTGGTTGAGCCGGGCACCGTCCCACGTTCCATGGGCAAGGCCAAGAGAGTAACCGATAACAGAAAGGTGTAGGAGGCTTGTAAAATGTCGGAGATCAAACAAATTTCGCTCTTTGTGGAGAACCGGCCGGGCAGAACGGCCAAAGTTGCCAAGACGCTATCAGATGCGTGTGTGAACATCCGCGCCCTGACCATCGCCGAGGCGGGCGACTTCGGAGTCATCCGCATGGTCCTGGATGACCCCGAGAAGGGTTACAAAGTTCTGAAAGAAAACGCCTTCACCGTCTCCATGACCGATGTTTTAGCCGTGGAGATGAAGGACACACCAGGCGGATTATACGAGATCGTAAATACCCTGGGACAGAGCAATGTGAATGTGGATTACGCCTACGCCTTCGTTACGGCCAAGGCACAGCGCGCTATGCTCATTCTGCGGGTTGACGACATCGCCCTGGCCAGGAAGGTGCTGGGCGAAAAGAA
>DATLBD010000208.1:0-2436 GCA_035527135.1 Methanothrix sp.
CTGCGATCTACCCAGAAGGCGGCCTTCCTCATCAAATAGCTCCTGCACCTTGGGAAAGTGCACTGCTTGGCCGGTGGGGACCATATGAAAGGCCAGGCAGACCTGCCGAAGCTGCTCGACCATACGCGTTCCACCCCAGGCTCCAGAGGAGACGCCGCAGATGCCGACCGGTTTGTGAGCATACTGGAAAAAGAGCATATCCAGCAGCATCTTCAGCTCTCCGGGGTAGCCGTGGTTGTACTCGGGAGAGACGATGATAAAGCCGTCAGCGCGCCTGACCTTTTCCTCAAGCGTTTGGGCCTGCGGGCTTTTTTCCGTATTATCTGTGGCCGGAAGGCGATAGTCTCTCACATCTATAATCTCGCTCTCCAGCCCAGCCTCCAGCGTTTTTTGCAGCATGAATAGAGCCGCTTTCTCAGACTGGCGGCCCAGTCTGGCTGTGCCGAGGATTACGGGAATGTACATTGCATCTATATACTATCACTATTGCTTTTTTTATGTTTTCCTTGCTTTGGGGTAGTCTGCCAATAATGAGTTATTAACATGAAAACAGGAGATAAGCCACCTAAAGAAGACTTTCAAAAGCCCCTAAAAAAATCGGACGGAAGCTATAATCGAGAACCTTGTGATGGGAATTTGGCCGAAGGTCACAGCTCAAGTCCTAATGCCCTTTGCCAAGCTTAATTCTCAAGAAGCCTCTTGCATGGCCTCGTCAAACTCATCTCGGTATCTGGCCACGCCCGACAAGCCTTTCATCGCCGCCCGCTGCAAAACCAGGATCATGAAGGCCTCGTCAGGAACTCCATCCCACTGGCTGCGAATGCCCCAAAGCGATGCTCGCTCAAAGCCGAAGCGGGGATAGTACTCCGGATGCCCCAGCACGATGATAAAGGTACAGCCACGGCACCTGAGCATCTCTATGCCCCGATTGACGAGGAGTGTGCCAATGCCCCTGGCGCTGCCGCTCCGGAAGGACGGCCATGGGTGCCAGGCCCATGCCATCGATCGTCTTCGTGCTGCCTTCGATTCTGGCAGGGGAGAAGAGGATGTGGCCCACGACCTCATCGCCATCAAGGGCCACCAGGGAGAGCAGGCCAGGACAGCCTTTCCGCAGCTTGTCGACTATGTTGGCCTCAGCCGGCTGGCCGAAGGCCTTTTCGTTCAACGCTTGGATCGCGCCCTCGTCCTCTCGCCTCTCCTCACGAATCATGATCATGTCTTCACCAGAGCACAATATACACCATATCTCCTTCCTTCTTGCCCTTTAAAAGCTGGCAGTGGCGGAGTATGGCAAACTGATTCTCGAGCTCCGGCGCCGGCAGCTTGAACCTATCTAGCAGCTCCGCCCGGGTGACTTTGCCTTTCTCCTGGATGTACTCATAGATCTCTTTTTGCAGGTCCGTGAGGCCATCGGTTCCTTCCAGGCCGTGGCTCGTTCGGAATATCTTCTTTGACCTCTCTCCCCAGGGATCACAGACCCTAATTCGGTGGCCGACATCGATGTAGCAGTCTTCGCAGAGCGTCTTGCCTTCTGTGACAAAGACCTCATCCTCAGCGATCGCTTTGCTGCAGTTCTGACACTTAATGCCCTCTATCATCTCTATCTACCTCTTATCATCCGAAAATTGCCGTTCTAATCGTCATCCAGCAAGGCTGCGGCCACGTTGAACCCCGAGCCCATGCGCACAAGTCCTGCGACCGCCGCCGCCTCCAACATCTCTTCCTGGCTGGCTCCTGCTTTACTGGCCGCCTCCTTATGCCTCTCCACGCAGCGCTCACATCTGACGGCCACAGAACAAGCCAGGGCGATTAGGGCCTTGTCCTTTGCCGAGAGCGCACCCTCTTTCAGGATCTCAGAGACCAGCCGCTTGAAGGCAAGGTCCACACCTTCGCCGAGGGCCTCCGTGAAATCCTCCGTCGTTGATTTTTGTTCGGTCATATTGCCTCCAAATCTTCAAACATCCTCAAGATGAAAAACTAGCCGCGCTGCCATCTGAGCTGAGCCTATGGTCTTGCAGGCCATTCTGGTAGATCTTGGATCTCTGACGTCTCCTGTGCATCTCTCAGAACCTGGCCGCACCTAGCACACCTGCCCAGCAACTTGCATATCTGCCGGTCGAAGCGCTCTCGCAGGGCCTGGTGGGCAGCCATAACCTCTTTGGGGTGGCTGTTACATCGCAGGGATTTGGCTTCCAATTGAAAGATCAGCTCATCGTAGTTGCTGAAGTTGTGCCTGATCACTGATCCCAAGGCGATATGGCTGTAAGGCCCCGGCCTTCGGCCCTTGAAGAACTCCTCAGACGCAGCTTGTAAGTCCTTGGGCATGTAGATCTCGATTGGCACTCGGACTGCCCAGCGCTCCAGGCGGAGAGGCCCCTCATCGGAGTCAATCTTTACCTTGGATTTGCATCTGGGGCAGCAGGCGTAGACTTCTGC
>DATLBD010000209.1:0-22668 GCA_035527135.1 Methanothrix sp.
GGGATACTCATGGCCGGGCCATTTCGCATTCTGATTATCGAGGACGATCCAGAGCATGCCGAGCTAATTAGAATGGGTTTTAGAAGGCATGACGAATTCTTCTTAGACTTTGCCGCCTCGGGTGAGGAAGGGCTGGAGGTGATCAACACTACCACCTATGACCTGATTTCGGTGGACTTGGTTTTGCCCGGCATTGGGGGCCTGGATGTTCTGGTGAGGATCAGAAAACTTGATCCGGACATTCCCGTGGTCATGGTTTCAGGTCATGGCACTACTGAGATGGCAGTAGTGGCCTTTGAGAACAGGGCTACCAAATATGTGGTCAAGAGCCTGGAAAGCTTCAAGAGCCTTCCTTATGTCTTTGAGAACCTCATTCAGGAGGCCAGATTCAGGGCTAACGAGAGAGCAATGCGTGGGCAGATCGAGCGATCGGAGAGGATCCACCGAAACGTTGTAGAAAATGCGCTGGCAGGCATTTATATTTTGCAGGAGGGAGTCTTCCGGCTAGTCAATCCGAAGCTGGGCGAGATATTCGGCTGCTCAGCGGAAAACCTGCTTGGCCTGCCCTTCTGGCAGCTCGTGAGGCCCGATGATATGCAGTGCGTGAGCCGCCTGGAGCGCGACTGGCTGTCCAATATACCTGTGTATGAGTCAAAGGTGCAGCGAAAAGACGGAACCTGTCGATGGATCGAGTTTCGGACCGTTCCCATAGAGTATGAAGGCAAGAGAGCAATCCTGGGCAATCTCCTGGACATAACAGCAAGAAAGGAGCTGGAGATTCAGATAATGCAAGCTAACCGGGAGCTTGCAGCCATTGACGGCATAATGGAGACCTGTTTGCCTTCATCGGAGGACCTCGATAAGAGATTGGCCGATGCCCTGTCCAATATCATCACAGGAATCGAAGGTGCAGAAGTAGGGAGCGTATTTCTCCTGGAAGAGAGTGGCCTGGTGCTGCGTGCATTGCACGGACCTGTAGAGGAGCTAATCGAATTTATCAAGGAGATGGATTCAGGCTCTCTTCTCAGCGTAGCTCGTATCCACAAATGCGAAGAGGGCTGCACGCGAAGCTGGATGTCAGCACCCATAATCAATGCAGGCGAGGCCAGGGGGGCCGTGGTCGTAGCCTGTAATGATGCAAACTGCACATGTTGCCTCAATTTTCTGGAAAAGGCAGCAGGTCGTATCGGCCATCTCCTGGATGTATGTGGCCCAAACAAAATGATCCTTCCCTCAAAGGAGCTGCTGGCTAGCATCAAGACCGGTTCCACTCAGGGCTAGAGGTCTTGGATCAAGCTCGCAATACTAACAATACTCAATCTGTCGAATTATTCTCAGCTAGAAAAAATCAACAAGCCAATCCACCTGGCCGGGGGCAAGCTTCAGCTTTCCCTGGATTATTCTCACCACCTGCTCTGCCACCTCTTGAGGAATCTTTCCAGTTGTGTCCACCTCATCAACCCGGGCACAAAGCTGCACCGCCTCGGCTAAAATGATATCCAGCGCTTCTGCCTCCAGGTTTTCTTTTATTTTTTGGGCAGAGTAGCCTCGCGCCTCCAGCCGCGACTTGAGTAGGGTGGGGGCCAGCCGTAAAACTATGGACCAGTCTGCGAAGTGATGGGAGAAATGGCCTTCCAGGATAATGGTCTCATCGCAGTCCAGCTTTGCCAGATGGTCTGCCAGGGCCTCCATATCCGCCTCCAGACAGCCCCTTTCCGGATCTTTGCCGAAATTCATGCCCGCCTTTACAAGAGCATTTATATCGATGACCTGATAGGGCAAAAGCCCGGCAACGGTCGTCTTCCCCGTTCCGGGGGTGCCCGTCAGAGCTATCCGCATATCTCCCTGAAAGCAGAAAGGAAGCGGTCATTTTGTGGCGGCGTTCCCACGGTTACTCGAGCACGATGCTCGCCTGCTCCCCGGAAGGAGTGGCAATCGCGAATGATGATGCCTCTGGCCAAGAATTTCTCCACAAATTCATGGGAGGCAAGCTTTGTCTCCAGGTAAAGGAAGTTGGCCAGGGAGGGGTACGAATTTATCTCCTTTTGCAGCCGCAGCCGCTCCGAAATTATCTTTTTCACGGATCTGTGCATGAACGGCAGATCGGCCAAAGCTGCCACTCCTGCCGTCACCGAGGCACAACTGATGCCATAGAAGGGGGGCGCAGCTCTTCTGTATTGATCTGCGATCCAGCGAGGGGCCACGGCGTAGCCCAGGCGCATGCCCGCCAGGCCGAAGGCTTTGGACAACGTGCGGCCTACAATCAGGTTGTCATACCGCTCTACCAACCGGATGAGACTTTTGTCGGCGAATTCCACATAAGCCTCGTCCAGGAAGACAATTCCGTCCGTGCTCTCCAGCAGAGCGCGGACATCTTCCTCGCTCGTCACATTGCCGGTGGGATTGTTGGGCGAGCAGAGAAAAGCCATCTTAGTGTCCTGCGGCATATCGGCAGCCACCTCAAATTCCGGCCCGCGAGGCGAGAAGAAGGGCGTGGCTCCGGCCGTAATGGTCAATATCTCATAGTAGCTGAAGGTAGGGGTGGGAATGAATGTTTGGTCTCCCTTTTCCAAAAAGAGCCTGGTCAGGGTGTCCATAACACCGTCCATGCCCGCTCCGATTACGATCATCTCCTCAGGAAAGCCGGTATAGCTGGCCAGGCTCGCCATCAGCTCCTCGGGCTCCGGGTATCTCTCTGGAGAGATGGATGTGAGAGCCTCGGCCACCTTGGGGCTCGGTCCGTAAGGATTCTCGTTGCTGCCCAGCTTAACGATATCTTCCGGCGCGATGCCATATTTGCGGGAGATCTCGCCAAAGCCTTTGCCAGCCACGTAAGGCTTAAGCTGACTTAAGACTGGCCGCAGCTTGGACATCCGCCAGGAATCAGAGTGACTCTCCAATCACTGTCACCACTTTATCGATCTCATCTTTGCTGACCACCAGGGGCGGTATGAAGCGAAGGGTGTGCTCGCCCGTGCTGTTGATCAGCACCCCTTTTTGCAGAGCCTTTTCTACCAGAGACTTGCAGTCGGCGTCCAGGTCCAGGCCCACCATCAATCCCAGGCCGCGAATTTCTCGGGGCGCGAGCTTTGCGAGCTGGCTCTTAAGGTATACGCCCATCTCTTCGGACCTTTGCACCAGCTTCTCTTCTTTTATGACCTGGATTGTGGCCAGCGCACCAGCGCAGATCAGTGGCCCACCGGCAAAGGTGGATCCGTGGTCGCCCTTCTGGAAGGCTTCAGCCGCCGGGCCCGCTGCCAGCATGGCACCAATGGGCAGGCCGCTGGCCATGGCTTTGGCCAGGGTCATGATGTCCGGCATAACGCCGAAGTGATCTTTGCCAAACCACTTTCCCGTGCGCCCAAAGCCGGTCTGCACCTCGTCGAAGATGAGCAGCGCCCCCACGTCATCGCAAATCTGCCTGGCGGCACGCAGAAACTCTGAATCTGCCACATAGATACCGGCTTCTCCCTGCACCGGCTCTAAAATGACGGCACCCGTCTCGGCAGTCACAGCGGCTTTGAGGGCTTCTGCATCGTTGTAAGGAATGAATGTCGCCTCGTTCAAAGGCTGGAAGGGCTCGCGGTAGACGGGTTTGTGGGTGGTGCCCAGCGCCCCCAGGGTCCGGCCGTGAAAAGAGCGCTCGGCTGCCACGATCTTTGATTTGCCGGTGGCCCGCCGGGTGAGCTTCAAGGCCGCCTCCACGCTCTCTGCACCGGAGTTGCAAAAGTACGCCCTCTGCATTCCGGTGAGAGCTTTCAGCTGCTCCGCCAAAAGCACCTGATTTTCCGTGTAGTAGAGGTTAGAGGTGTGAATTAGCTGTTCCGCCTGCCTCTTTACTGCCTCGACCACGGTCGGGTGGCAGTGGCCCACGCTATTCACGGCGATGCCTGCCACGAAGTCCAGATACTCCTTTCCCTCCGAGTCCCAGACACGGGCTTTGCTGCCGCGCACGAGGACTACATCCTGGCGGGTGTAGGTCTGGATTATGGCCTGCGATTCCCGATTCTTCAGATCATTTTTGTCGATCATAGATACTACTTCTGGCTTTATTGCAAGAGACTGTTTTGACTTCATTTCACAGCACACTCTTCGCAAAGCGGAGGCTCATTTGAATCTGGCGGTTGACGTCGCGAGAGGTGATCTCCATGTGTCCGGGATACATGGTTTGTACATCCAACGTGGTCAGCCGCTCAATGGATCTGACCAGCTCCGACGTATCGCCCCCGAACATATCCGTGCGGCCGATGTTCCCGTCGGGAAAGACGGTGTCTCCGGAGAAGAGCACCTTTTCATCCTTCTCGTAGAGGCAGAGGCAGCCCGGTGAGTGGCCGGGAGTCTCCATGACCTGCAGCTTCCATTCTCCAATATCCAGGACCATGCCCTCCTTGAGCGTCTCATCCACCTTATACTCGGCAGCCTGCTGGCCGAAGAGATAGGCCACGGATGCCAGGTCGTCGCCCACGGCGCCCAACTCTTTCTCGCTTAAGAGGAGCCGCGCACCCGTAGCCTCCTTGAGCGCCGGCGCAGCGCCTGAGTGGTCGTGGTGGCAGTGAGTGAGAACGATCATCTCGATTTTAGTGGGATCAATAAATTTCTTGATATTCTTTAGGGTCGGGCCGGCCATCATGCCTGCGTCTACCAAAATGGGCTTCTTGTCCAATATCAGGTAGACGTTGCCATCGAAGGCAGCACCGCTAACCTTATGCACTTCGACCATGAAATAAACACCAACGGATCGAAATGCAGCTCTTACAATATATTAGTTGGTATCAATGACGCTGATGCAAGAGGCAAAAAGAGGGCGCGTGCCCAGTGAAATAGAGGCCGTAGCCAAGCGCGAAGGAATAGATCAGGCTAAGCTGGCCGGGCTGGTGGCAGCAGGACGGGCCGTCATACCCAGAAACATCCAGCGCGAGAGGCTGGAGGCGACAGGCATAGGCGAGATGCTCAGCGTAAAGGTGAATGTAAATGTGGGCACATCGCAAAACCTGGACTCACCTGAGGCCGAGGTAGAAAAGGCCCTGGCTGCGGTAGCTGCAGGCGCAGACGCGGTGATGGACCTGTCCACGGGCGGGGATCTGGACGCAGTGCGGCGGATGATTTTGGATGCAGTCAGCGTTCCTGTGGGCTCTGTGCCAATTTACAATGCGGCCGTCAAAAAGGATCTGACAAGTCAGGGATTTTTCAATGCTCTGGAAAAGCATGCCAAAGACGGCGTAGACTTCGTCACAGTGCATGTGGGCGTGAATAAGAATTCTCTGGAGCGGCTTCGCCTCGATCCGCGCGTATTGGGCGTGGTGAGCCGGGGCGGCTCCTTGACCATGAAGTACATCAGCGAGACGGGCGAGGACAATCCCTACTACTCTGAGTACGACTATCTCCTGGAGATGGCCAAAGAGTATGATTTGACCCTCTCATTGGGCGATGGTCTGCGGCCCGGCTGCATTGAGGATGCCTCGGACCGGGCCAAGTACATGGAGTTCATCATGCTGGGAGAGCTGGTGAAAAGAGCCCGCGAAGCTGGAGTGCAGGCCATGGTGGAGGGGCCTGGACATGTGCCCGCTGATGAGATAGAAACCAGTGTCAAAGCCATGAAGCACTTGACGGATGGCGCGCCCTTATACCTCTTAGGCCCGCTGGTCACAGACATCGCGCCCGGCTACGATCACATCACCGCCGCCATGGGCGGAGTGATTGCGGGCATGGCAGGAGCGGACTTTCTCTGCGCCACTACACCCTCCGAGCACCTGGACCTGCCCACAAAGGAGGACGTTATCGAGGGCACTTACGTCACAAGGGTGGCCGCCCATGCCGCGGACCTCACCCGTCCGGGTGTGCGAGAGAGGGCTCGGGCCTGGGATTTGCAGATGGCCAAAGCCAGAGCGGAGCTGAACTGGGAAGGGCAGTTTCAGGCGGCCATAAATCCGGCCAAAGCAAAACAGATCAGGCACCGCAGGGGCGTGGAGACAGACACCTGCACTATGTGCTCGGAGCTGTGTGCCATCCGGCTGGCGAAAGAGGCCATGGAGAAGGGGATTGGACGCAAGTAAGCAACCCTAAAATCTTTTTTTTTGATAGTTTTTTGATAGAAAAATAATGTATGTGTTTACCTTCCCTAGAATCACTCGATAGACACTGATTTTAGTCGCTAAAAGCATGATAATAAAGAACTTGTCCCCGATTGAAAATCGATAGCAATAGTTGATGTTGCTTGAAATTTGCCGTTGTGAACTGGCGGCGCGAGAAATCATAAAATTGGTTATTGATGCTTATTGGAGTAAGATAAACACATGCAAAATAATTAAATAGTAATCAGACAAGAAGTTAACTTAAGCACTGCCTTTCGGCGAAAAGCATTCTTGAGTCTGATTTGCCATGAGTTCGATATTTGGAGAGTTTCTGACCTTCTCACAGGAGAAGGGCCCTGAGGTGCAGCTCAGGGTCTACGGCGATGAGTTCTATTCTCGGTACGAGAGTATGGACGGCTATACCGTGGTCTACGACCAGGACCATGGACTGTATTGCTATGCATTACCGATCTCGGGCGAGTTCGTCTCCAGCGGAGTGGACGTTTTCCAAAGCCCGCCGAAAAGGGTTCGCCGCCACTTCAAAGAATCAGAAGAGGTTAGAAACCGCAAGTTTGAGGCGAGATACGCCAAGATGAATCCACCTGCATCCGCCTTCAAGCCCAGCCTCAATTTCAGAACCTTCGGGGCGGAGAAGGGACTTATGGAAGGAAGGCGGGTTTCCGAGGGCGAGATCAAGGGGCTGACGGTGCTCGTCCAGTTCAGGGATGTGAAGAGCACTGTCACTCGAGACGATGTGGATGCCCTGCTCAATGGCCAAGACTACCATGAGAATGGCAACTTCTGCTCTGTGCGAGAGTATTTCCGTCTCATGTCAAGCGGCAAGCTGGACTACACCAACGAGGTAGTGGGGCCCATAACCTTAAGCCGCCATCGTCAATACTATACAGAAAACCTGCTCGTCAAGGAGGCACTTGACCTGGCCATCAAAGGCGGCCTGCAGTTGGAGAAGTTCGACTCGCAGGGAGTGGGAATAGTAGATGCCATGAGCTTTCTTTACGCGGGTCAGACCCAATATTTAGGGGAGCTTTGGCCACATAACTATTTCATAGATCTCAAGCACAAAGATATGAAGACCTACTTTTATATGCTCTCCAGCATGGGCAGAAGCAAGGAGGATCTCTCCATTGGAACCTTCTGCCATGAGAGCGGCCACATGCTCTGCCGCTGGCCGGATCTCTACGATTACGGCAATAGAGACGGCGATTTCGAGAAGAGCGCGGGCCTCGGCTACTTCTGCCTCATGAGTGCCGGAAATCATAACGATGAGGGACGAACTCCTGCACCTGTGTGCGCATTTTTGCGAAACCTGGTGGGATGGTGCGACAGACAGGTTTGCCTAAACCAGCCCGGCCAGTATCAGGCAGTTCATGGGGATTACGGCACGATCATGATTTACGAGACTGGCAAGATAAACGAATATTTCCTGGTAGAGAACCGCTCTGGAATAGGTCTTGACGCCTCCATTCCTGCCAGCGGCCTGGCCGTCTATCACTGCGACACTTTAGGCTCAAATGAGTGGCAGGGCGGAACAGCCTCTAGGCATTACCAGTGCGGGCTCTTGCAGGCAGACGGCAGCTTTGATCTGGAGACCAATCGCTGCATGGGCGACGAGAAGGACCTCTTCGGCCAGGTGGTGGGAATCGCCCTCAGCCACGACACAAGACCCGCCTCCGTTTTATGGGATGGATCGGATTCGGGTCTGGTGATATCAAATATCGGAGAGCCTGGCCGTGTCCTAACATTTGTAATAGGGCAGGGAAAGACCGATCATGCGGTCAAAGAATCTTCGCTTTCTAACGAGACAATCCCGGACAATGGTCCTCAGGGCTTTGTCAATGCTATTTCCATCGACCAGGAGGGAAAGGTCAAGGGACTGGTCGTAGAGGTGGATATAAGCCACAACAACATTTCCAATCTGAGGGTAGAACTCATCTCACCGGGCGGCAAAAGAGCAGTTCTGCACAATCGCACCGGCATCGGCAAGAAGAATCTACAGAAGATCTATGATTCCAGATCAAAGGCATCTTTAGCTGCATTGCTCGGTCAATCCCTGAAAGGCAAATGGACACTCAAGATCAGGGACCTGGCACGCAGAGACACAGGCAAGCTTAACAAATGGAACCTGGAGGCAACTTACTAAAGAGACCCGGCTTCGCCAGTCCGAACTGTGACGGATAGTAACATTGTCGCCTGGATGATGCAGACTTTTCTTATTCCTCCGGCCACCCGGAAGATTCTGCACTTGAACCTTCTGCCGAGCATTCACTGTCATGCGGGTTTCCATGACGTTCAGATGAGACTCAGGAGAGACTTAAAGCTAAATAAGATATTGCCTGAGGAACGGCAAGTGAGGTGCAATAATTGAGATTTAATTGTTTATGCTTATGCTTATGTCTTCTGGCCCTTATTTTGGGCGCAGGAACAGCAGCAGCGCAGGGCTTTTCCCTGCAGCAGTCCATTGATATGACAGGTGGAGCTTTTAGCGAAGAATTTGTAAACAGCCTATTTGGCATCGGTAACCTGGGCACTGAGTTGAGCAGCCCGTGGTTTGGCCCGGAGTTCAAGAACGGCAGCAACGCTTATTCCTTCTTCTCCGAGTTTTACATCAATACCAGCGTGCCTGTGGTCGGCGGATTTACGCCAGTAAAGATTGATGTCACGCATAAGATGCCCTCCAAGATCTACTTCGGCAGCGGGCGAGAGGTCGCATATAGCCAGTACCAGTCGGCCATAGCCAATGCAAGAGGCAATGAGCTGTGGATTCAGAAGGGTATGGATTGGTCCCAGTATGCCATAGTTCCTGCTGGAACCGGCATGCAGTTCATCGCCTTTGCCCCCGCGGGCGGACAGGCCGATTACTATGAGCTCCTTCAGACGGATGCTCTGGATATAACCAGCAAGCGCGTTAATTTCTATTCCGGCCATAACAGCATAAACTTCATGGCGGACAAAGTAGGCAGGCACATTCTACTCTTCGTGCTCAATAATCAGCCCAGCAACGCTATCATTGTAGACGTTATCAGCCAGGCACCACCGGCCCAACAGGTACCACCGGCTCAGCAGGCTCCAATCGCGAGCCAGATGCCGCCCTCCACTGATATGCCGCCTGCCTACAATCAGCCAAACACTGCTGTGACCGGCTACAGTCAAACCACTACGAGTGGCCTTGGCCAGACCACTACTTCCTCCAGCACATCGACCTCTTATCAGGCATACGGCACATCTTATCCACTGCAGACGGTAGCAGCAAGCGGAGACACTCCAGTCACTATTCAGTCCCAGAGAATGAGGGGCTATCAGGTCTATCTGGATGAGGTCTTGATCGGCGTAGAAGGTACCGGCGGTGATGCCCCGGATGGGAAATTCAGCTTCAAGGTAGTAGGGAACCAAAACCACAACATAAGGGTGCACGATAGCCAATTTAATTATCCAAAGAGCATGTATTTCCAGAGAGGCGTTTTAAAGATAATTAATGTGGAGCCGGGAACTGCGGTATATATTTAAATTTAACTATTTTTTAATTTTTTGTTTTTTGCATCATTATATTATGCAGTTTTTTGCCATCGATGTTGTTTATATTTTATTATGTAAATCTCGTTGGATCTGGCCAATTCTTTCACTACTACTTCATCCGCTACTCATCGGAAAGAGATAAATCCCATCGGATGGTTTATTGAAAGGGGTTGATCGTTTTGAGAAAAGACGAATTCTTGCAGCAGTTCGAAGGCATCATGCTCCCTGAGACGTTTGATCAGGATCTTCTGAATCACGCCGCGGAGATGTTCGGTAAATGGGGCAAGAGCACTCATTTGAACGAGAAGGAGCACCTCTTCGAGACCTTCGGGCTGGCCTCTAAACCTGATGACAGCAACGAGGTCAAAATGCAGAAAATTGCTCTGCGTTTTGTCTGCTCCAGGATGATGGAAACGAACTTCAGCCGAAAGGATGCAGCAGACCTCATCCGCAATTTCAATAAAATTAAAGATCCAGGCTATGAGTGGGTAGAATAGACCGAAGCGAGCGAGATGGACAAGCTTTTAAGGGCATGCTCTTGCTTTTTCCCTCCAAGCACGACTGATGGCTTCATTTAGGCAATGGCTCAATAAAACAGTTTTAGATAGATATGAAATCCCAAGATGATGGAAGCCACCCAGAAGCTGGCAGCCGCTTGCATGGCCCGCTTTGGAGGAATCCGGGCCTTCCAACGCCGCAGGTAAACTAAGTTGATGTAGGTCCAGAGAAGTACCACTGCCAGGCCCAGGGCATGGTGCACCAAGACCTCGGCCCGAAAGAAACCATCAGGTCGGCCTGGCTCCAGGATTTGGCCCATGGCTGGAGACATCAGCGCTAAGATGGCCAGAATCTGTGCTATAACCGCCAGCCTGAGGACGAGGCAGTGCTTCTGGAAGTTTTTCTTTTTGGCCAGAAATATGGCAAAGACGAGGGCGACGGTCAGAATCAATTGCAGGGCGAGGTTTGATGCAACCAATGTCTGATAGTCCAGAAGCATAGTTCCTCACTGACTTCTAAAGATCTTAAGGCTTTGCAAAGCACTGTACAATTTTGATATCAGGTAGATCATTTAATAATTTTCGTCCTGCCACAGCCTTTTCCATTTCCCATCCTACCGGTTGATCGATTATCCGCACTACCCATTGATCTTCTTCAAGAGCCAGGCCATATTCTGCCCCATAGTTCTCATGGTCTGTATTCCCTCCTCATCTTTTTCCACATCCTTTTCGTGCAGACCCATGCCGATATTCCAGTAGCTGGAGCCGGCAATTATCATCTGACTGATGAGGAAGAAGTGGTTTATGGAGTCGAATACGTGGATGGCTCCCGCTCGGCGCACGGCCACCACCGCCGCGCCCGCCTTTCGCTTGAACATATCCCCATTGGCCTTCCCCACAAATCCGGCCCGGTCGATGAGAGCTTTCAGCTCAGGCGTGAGATCGGCAAAATAGGTAGGCGAGCCCAGAATGATCCCGTCCGCCCCAGCCATCTTCTCAATGCATTCATTTATCATATCCTTATCCTGGGCGCACTTGCCGTCCTTTTTCTCATGACACTTGAAGCAGGCGATGCAGCCGGAAAGGGGCCCTTTCAGATGTACCAGCTCCGTCTCTATACCCTGGCCTTCCAGCTCCCTGAGAGCCTCGCCCAGCAAGGTAGCAGTATTGCCGTCCTTCCGAGGGCTGCCGTTAAATGCAACAACTTTCATGCGTCTTTCCCCTTAATTTATTTTACAGAAATTATATAGTTTAAGTTACCGTTAGCCTTTTCAGATCTCAACCAGACGGTACTCTTTATTTCCCAGGCCGATCTTGGCTCCGTAGTCCAACTGGATATTTCCAAGTGTGCTTTCCCAGATGCCCAGAAACTTGTCCTTTCCTGGCTCCAGATTCTTTTGCAGAAGCGTGTTTGCCAGGCCCATCTGCCGGTTCACCAGGTCGTAGCTGGCTTGGTCTATAGCCACCGGATCCTTCGAGGCTAGGATGCCGATGTCAGGCACGAAAGGCGCATCGCTCCAGGGCACGCAGTCGCAGTCAGGGGTGATATTGAGCAGGAAGTTGAAGAACCCCACTCGCCCCTCCTTTCCTGTTATCGCGCCCAAGGCATACTCCGTCATCCTCTCCATGAAGGGTGGCACCTCTACAAACCAGTCGAAGTCCAGGGCATGGGTCGGACAGACGCGCAGGCATTTTCCGCAGCCCGTGCATAGATCGTAGCTTACGGCCGAGATCTTCTTTTCCACTGTGATGGCCTGGTTCGGACAATTGTCCATGCAGGCCCTGCAGCCGCTACAAAGCTCGGCGTTGAAGATGGGCTTGGCCGAATGCTGCTCCGCCTTGCCAAGCGCGGGTGCACAGCCCATGCCCATATTCTTTACAGCGCCTCCAAAGCCGGCAGGAAGATGGGCCTTGAAGTGGGATACTACTATCATGCTATTGGCGGAGGCTATCTCTCCGGCTATTTTGACAGAGCGAAAATGCTTCCGGTCAATTGGAATCTCCTGGAAATCATCACCTTGCAGACCATCAGCGATGACGACCGGCGCTCCGGCCACTGCCTGGCAAAAGCCGTGCTCTTCTGCAGTTTGCAGATGATCGACGGCATTGGCCCGGCTTCCTCCGTAAAGAGTATTGGTGTCAGTAAGAAAAGGCTTTGCGCCCAAGGCCCGGATCTTTTCTGCTATTGGCCGGACCAAGACAGGATTTACATAAGAGTCGTTTCCCCTCTCCCCGAAGTGGATTTTTATGGCAGTCAAGTCGCCCTTTCGTACCACATCATCTAAGCCAGCGGCCTCAAAGAGCCCCAGGATCTTGTTTTGCTTATTGTCCGCATAGCTTCTCGCCCTGACGCCGGCAAAATAAACAGTGCTTTTCAATTATTGCCCACCACCAAATAGCTGATATATAATCTGCTTCGCAAATAAATGAATCTGATGCTTGCAAGGGAGAGAACGGGTGAGCTAGGGGCCGTATTGGCACAAGTTCCACTTATCCGTCTTGCTTTTCTCATATCTGAAAGCTGAAGTTATCCATTGAGACGCTCTCATTGTCCTTGCTGCTCGGGCCTGGCGAAAATATATATGCCAATAAATGGCTTTAATATATTAGAATCTTTCTGGGGAGGAATGGCAATTGACAGCTAAAAACTATGAGGCATGGGAGGTATTGGAGTCCAAATACCCCGCGCAAGCACCTATTGAGGAGAGGCTCAAGTTCCTTTTGCGTTATGCAATTTTGGCCCCCTCCGGCCCCAACACCCAGCCCTGGAAGTTTGCCATTCATGACGACAGCATTTCCGTCTTTGCCGATTTGAACCGAAGCCTGCCTTTTGTCGATCCCAGCAATCGCACCCTCTACATGAGCGTGGGCTGCGCTATCGCCAACCTTGCTGTCGCGGGAGCGCATTTTGGCTTTGCTCCGAGCGTGAGCTATTTCCCCCACGGACAAGAGGGCGATCTGGTGGCCGAGGTGCGGCTTTTGCCCGGCAGTCGCCCGGCGGATTTGCAAGAGGATCTCTTCCCCCAGATCCAGAGAAGGCACACCACCAAAGATCGATATGAAAATGCGACAATCGAACCGTTCATTTTAAAAGAGCTTGAAAAGAGCATAAACCTGCCTAACATTTATCTCAGCTACCTCGAGGATAAGGATTCCAAGGCTAAGATGGCGGATCTGGTATCCCGTGCCCATCAGATTCAACTGGCTAAAAAGGAGTTTCGTCATAACCTGGGGGATTGGCTGCGCAATAACTGGACGAATGAGCCGGACGGCATGCCCCTCTATACCTTCGGAGTGCCGGATGCCGTATCTCTAGGATTTCCCGCCGCCTTCAAGGAGTTTGACCTTTCCCGGGCAGTTATTTATCGTGACTCGGGCCTCATTCACGGCTGCTCTACCCTAGCCGTGCTTGCCACTGACCAGGACGACAAGCTGACCTGGGCCCAGTGTGGCTTCGCCCTGGAAATGCTGCTGCTCAGGGCCACCAGTTACGATATAAGAGCATCCTTCTTTAGCCAGCCCATAGGCCTTGCCGATCTGCGAGAAGAGCTGAAGGCCCAGATCGACCGCGTCCACCCCCAGCTTCTCTTCAGCCTGGGAATGGCAAAGCCTATGCGGCCCAGCCCCAGGCGGCCTTTAGAGGATGTGATCATCAAACCGTCTTAGCCGGTTTTATCCGTGCAAAAAGGGATATTTTGCAGGCTATGTAGAGCACTTCTCAGCTCCCCAAGCTGCACCGGCTTGGAGATGTAGCCGTCCATGCCGGCAAGCAAACATCTTTCTTTGTCTCCTTCTAGCGCGTAGGCCGTCATGGCCAGGATCTTCGGCCTCTTTTTTAATTTCAAATTCAAAATGGCACGGGTAGCCTCCAGGCCGTCCATATCCGGCATCTGCACGTCCATGAGAATCACATCGTAGGGCTTTTTAAAAAGGGCCTGCAAGACTTCCCGGCCATTGGAGACAACATCGGCTTTGTAGCCCAGCTTTTTTAGCATAAGAAGTGCAACCTTCTGGTTAACAACGTTATCTTCTGCCAGCAATATTTCCAGATCCAGGGCGTCGGTCTCGCTGCTACAGCTGCGCATCTTCTTATGACTTGGGAGCATAAACGCCTCCTGAAGGGCGACGCGAATGCTGGCCTCTGAAAGGGGCTTGATTAGAGATTTTTTCCTTGTCCTTTGCTGGCCGGGCGAGGTGAGAGTGATTGTAGGAAGATTCTCCCCGATCTCCTCTGCAAGCTCTTCGGCCCCCGGAACATCCAGATCCAAAATTGCGGCATCAAAACGATTCTCTGCTAGCTCTCGCGCCTCAAAGGCCGAGACCACGGGAAAGATCTGCATTCCGCAAGAGCGCGCATAATCGACGATCTCTTTTAAGGTGTCCTCGCAGCAAAGCAGAGCCATTATTTTCTTGCCGGCCAGATGATGCTTTGCAGTCTCTCCGGAAAATGGTTGGGCGGAAATCAGGAAGTGGAAAGTTGAGCCCTTGCATAGCTCGCTTTCTACCCATATTCTGCCGCCCATCAGCTCCACTAGCCTCTTGCTTATGGCCAAGCCCAGGCCCGTGCCGCCATATTTTCTGGAGGTAGAAGCATCGACCTGGCTGAAGGAGTGGAAGAGCTTTTTCGTGTCCTCTGGACGGATGCCAATTCCAGTATCGGAAACCGAAAAGTGGATCTCATCTGCATTTTCTCCCGGTTGAACATGAATGGCGATGCTGCCTTTTTCCGTAAATTTTACTGCATTGCTGAGCAGGTTGGCAAGGACCTGACGCAGCCGAACCGAGTCCCCCATGATGGTTGGGGCAATCCGTTCATCAATGGCATAGGTCAGATTCAGTCCTTTCTCCGCAGCCTTTGCTGCCACCATATTCAGTGATGACTCGATGCTGTCACGCAAAGCGAAGGGCAAGCGCTCTAGCTTCATCTTGCCTTCATCGATCTTGGAGAAATCCAGGATATCGTTTATTATGGCAAGCAAAGCATCACCGCTTCCGTGAATAGTCTCCACGAAATCACGCTGCTCTTCGGTGAGGTTGGTTTCAAGCAGCAGGCCAGCAAGGCCGATGACCGCATTCATGGGGGTACGTATCTCGTGGCTCATGTTGGCCAAAAACTCGCCCTTCGCTCGTAAAGCTGCATCTGCTGACTGCTGAGCCTGACGAAGCTCATTTTCTGTTTTCTTATGTTTGACCATCTCCTCTTGCAGCGCCGCATTTGCCCTAAGCAGCCAGGCAGTCCTCTCCGCCACTCTCTTTTCCAGCTCTTCCTGCGTCCTTTTCAGGGCCTCTTCCGCCAGTTTCCTCTCAGTGATGTCGTTGATAAATCCCTCTAGGGCTAGCAGCTCCCCATCCGGCAGGAATATTCCCTGGCCCTGCTCCAAGACCCATTTGATGTCAGAGCGCGATCTTATCCGGTAAATCAAACGGAAAGGCCTTCTCTCTGCAATTGCTTCCTGAACCTCATTCCAGACATAATTTTGGTCATCGGGATGGATTAGATCGGCAAAGGAGATGACGGTATTGTGGATCAGTTCTTCCGGCTTGTAGCCTGTAAGGGCCAGGCAGCCGTCGCTTACGAATTCCATGGTCCGCTGCCGATCGTTTTTGCAGCGGTAGGCCATGCCAGGCAAGTTGCCCATCAGCGTGGAGAGCGTCCTTTGGCTCTCCTGGAGAGCCTCTTCCGTCCTCCTGTGCAAAATGGCTTCGCCGATGCTTCCCGCCGCTGCCTGTAGTACTGTGATCTCATTATCTGTCCACCGACGCTCTTTGTGGCAGTCATCGAAGCACATGACTGCATAAAACCGGCCTTCGATGAAGATAGGCAGGAGCAGAAATGAGCGAACTTTTAATTCCTTCAGTATCTTTGCTCCAGGAAACGAGAGCTGTGAAGTTATGCCCTGGATGGGATTGCTGCGAGAGAGTGTATCCTGCCAGCTTGGAAAAAGTTCCTCCCAGGAGACGTCCCCTGAAAATGGCGTTGCAGGCTCTCGAAACCACTGTAGGGGAAGACCTTCTAACCTCTCTTCGCTTCGCAATTCCCGGTTCTCCAGAATGAGGATCCGATCCACATCTTCCGCCTCACCTAGAATACCTAAAGCCCTCATTACGGCCTGTGGGTCGGAAGTGAGCAGGTAATTGGTGGCCTTGGCCGCACCCTGCAGCAATAGATCATGCTTTTGCAGCTCCTCCTCCGCACTTCGTCGCTGGATGATCTTCCACATGCCGCTCATGAGCAGTGTGAGCTGTCGCACATCGGAGTCGTCGTAGTCCTCCTCCTTGTTGCCAAGGCCCGCCACAATTACTATCTTGCCCTTGTCCATGATGGGTACATTCATATGGCGGACAACCTTAACGTGGCCCGCAGGAGTGCCTCTTTTTTGGGGGCAGGAGGCATAATCATTGGTTATTATCTCTTTTCTCTGGCGAATAACCTCGCCCCAAAGCCCCGTTTCCTGCAGATGATAGACGATCCTTTTGTGTTCAATGTTGCACTCCTGCATGGCCTTCTTGGACCAGGAATGCATAAAGAGCATCTTTTCATCCTCGTCGACAAAAGCCAGGTAACCAAGCTTAGAGCCGGTTAGCTTGACCCCTGCCTCCAGGGCGAAGTCGGCGATCTCTTTAATGGATGCCTCATCCATCTGGTTGAGCCTTTGCAATGCCTCCAGCCGGGAATCGTCCAGGAGCAGGGCTTCCTCCGCGCGCTTTCTGTCGGTGATGTTGTAAAAGTTGGCCAACAGATAGATAGGTTTGCCGCATTCGTCTTTGACCAGTGCACAAATCATCTCCGCGATGTAGGATTGGCCGTCGACCTTCGTTAAAGGAAGCTCCCCCTGCCATTGCCCAACGGAATGAAGAGATGGTATGACCTCTTCTTGCAGCTTGCTTTTACCCTCTGCATTCGTAAAATCGAATACAGATCGTCCTTTCATCTCGGAGATGTCCCGAAATCCGGAATTTTTCAGAAGACCAGGATTGACATATTCGATCCTTCCTTCGAGATCTGTGAGCACAATGGCAGTTGGAGCCGTCTCTACTGCTTTTGTCATCTTCAGGATCTCTATCTCAGCGTCCTTTCGTTCGGTTATATCTCGCAAATAGCCTGTCAAGCCTAGGATCTTTCCTGATTCGTCTCGCCAGGGATAATAAATGCAATCAAAGCAGCGCTCTCTTCCTTGCAGTGTCACATGCAATTCGGTTTGCGCTCGCATTCCCGTCTTCATGACCTGCTCTTTGATCCTTCTAAGCCGCATGGTATCTGTTGGAGGGAAAAAATCGCTCTCCGTCTTTCCAAGGGCCATATAAGCCTCTACTCCAAAGGGCTTCTCACAGGAAAACCAGGTATAGCGCAAATCTCGGTCTTGAAGAAATAGGCAATCCTTAAACGGAGAGTTCATCTGGCCAAATGCCTCTCTTCCGGCCAAAGAGGAGCAGCGCTCCGGCAAGCAGGCTAATAGATCGTCTAAGTTCTCCTTAAGACCATCAAGCAACGCAGGCATATACGCTGCATTGCAGCCACTCTCCTGCATATCCGCTATTTTCCGCAGCATCTGCTTGATTTTCATTTCCGGATTGCCGCTTTCAGCGTTCTCTTCGCCCAAAGGCATCACTACCTGCGCTTCTAACGGTAAACATCGTTACTCTTAATCAAGATATTGGGCAATCTATTGGTTGCACTCAGGCCGATAGAGTGGGGTGCGGCCCATTGCGATTTGGCATGGGTGAACCAGCCGTTACATATTCACCGACATAAGGTAAGGAAATCTTCATGGCCTATGGTCCATTTTCATACTCATGATGACCTATTGTCCTGTTGGCTTTGTAGTAGTGAATGGCGATCCGGAAGTACTTATGAAGGCACTAAGAATCGTGGCTTATATGCGCGATCAAGAACAAGTACTGCTATCTACATCAATAGGCGAAGAGTTGAATGAGATCTATGGATGAGATTTATGTGCTACATGGATGAGTGTGTAATTTTAGGGACAGATATGCGATGAACTCCCCAATCTAGTGGCTATTTTTCCTCACGAGCCCCTGCTGCAATAGCTTGATCAATTCCTCAGTATTATATTGGGACATCAGATCCAAGAGCTGGTCTGTCTGCATATAGAAGCGTCTGGCTCTGTCGATCCTATCCAATGCCGCTTCAGACACATACTCACAGGCCTTAAGATCCTCTTCCGTCCGGTCCATGGCTGCTATGATGACCTGCATCTCTTGCCTCAAATTGATTAGCATTTCCTTTTTAAGAGAATCAGGATCGGAAATCGGAATATAGTGGTATCTCTTGTCGCCCGGTATGACCACCCTCTTGGCCAGCCCCTGCCTTTCCAGCGTGCTCATATTGGCGCTGACTGTGGACTTGCTGTAGCCGGTCTCTTCTACCAGTTCGTCCATGGAAATGGGCCTGTCTGCTAGAAAAAGCGTGCCGCGCAAAACGCCCACCGCATCAGAGCAGCCATAGCTGTTGGCCACTTTGACGCAGGCATCAACCATATATCTCTTCAAGATATCCTTCTCGTCTCGATCCATCTATATCAAGAAGACCACAAATTTTAAGTACTTTTCGCATGTTCCGGACGTTTAGTAATTTCCGAACGAAACTGAGGTAAACGCGAAAATGAAGGGACCAGAAAGGCTCGGCCAATGGATCGCAGACAATCCTATCATAATCATGGCAGCCGCACTGCTTCTAACTCTCGTCGCCTTGCATTATGCCCAGCAGATCGAGATGCAAGGAATGACCACCGAGAGCATGGTGGGCAAAGATTCTCCTCTCTACCAGCTTTTCGACCATCTCTATGTGGAAAAGTTTGCCACCGAGTCCATAGCTGTGCTCATTGAAGCGGACGATGTCACAAAACCGGAGATCCTGAGAGCAATGGATAAGCTCTCGCAAAAGATGCGCATAGCTCCGGATGTGCTGGCTGTGACAAGCGTAGCCGATATTGTGGCAGACACAGAGATGCACGAAAGCGGTATCCGAACAATTCCCACCCAGGGTCGGATAGATGAAATTCTTGCCTATCCGGCAAATCTTCCGGCTGTAAATGCCATGATGCCGGATAAAAAACATACCATACTCTCCATTGAACTGCCGGTTTCTTTGACGGAGACACAACTTAGAGAGATATCCACAGAGACGTCCGGTCAGGTAAAGATGGCCGACTTTCCACCGGACGTAGGCGTTACAGTTACCGGCAAGCCAGCACTCATGCAATCAATAACCGAGGAGATGGCTCAGAGCAATGGCCCCATCCTTGCCCTGGCCGGCCTTCTCATGATCGTGGCGCTGCTGATTTCTTTCAATCATGCGAGATGGTCGCTGCTTCCCATACCCATTGTCTTCCTGGGCCTAATCTGGACCTTCGGTGCCATGGGATTCTTGCACATACCTTTTACCATGGTATCGATGTCCGCTTTCCCGGTGCTGATCGGCATCGGCATAGACTATGCTATCCAGTTTCATAACAGGATCGATGAGGAGTTCATTAAAGGCGGCTCACCGGCACAGGCCGTGGTAAAGACCGTTGGCAACATCTCCAAGCCAGTCATGATCGCCCTGGTCATAACTGCCATGGGATTCGTCTCGCTCCTCACCTCATCCGTGCCCATGACCAGAGATTTCGGGCTGTTATGCCTGGTCGGACTCTTCCTTTGCTATCTGTCCGCCCTTTTCGTGGGGGTTACTCTGCTTTACATTTTAGAGAAGAGAGGATCATCCAGGAGAGCAATTAGGAAGGAAGATGCAGTAGACGATGTGCCCAAGGACACAATAATCGGAAACATTATCGAGAAGGTATCGGACATTTGCATCCAAAGATGGCATCTGGTGCTCGCTGCCGCACTCTTCCTCTCATTAGTTGGCATCTATGCAGATACACAAGTCCAGGTGGACACCGACTTCAAGAATTATGTGCCTCAGGACTTGCCTCCACTCATCGACTTCAAACATATGAGCGACATATTTGGGGGCACGGATACGGTAGATCTCATCGTTCAGGCCGATGATATTACCGATCCCGAAACCCTCCACTGGATGGACGAGTTTTGCATGTATCTGAAGAGTTCCCGAGATCAGGTATATGGTTACGAAAGCATAGCTGCTCTGGTCAAGCAGGCCAATGGCGGCGAGATACCGCCGGACCAAACTGAGATCAGAAGGCTGATCGATGCCCTTCCCGCCCAGATGCGTGTCAAGAATCTT
Organism: Methanothrix sp.; assembly: GCA_035527135.1. GTDB lineage: Archaea > Halobacteriota > Methanosarcinia > Methanotrichales > Methanotrichaceae > Methanothrix. The sequence continues at coordinate 20,313 of DATLBD010000209.1, forward strand.
GATGGTCACGACACGGCCCTCATCAAGTTGAATGTGGGCAAGGAGCTGAGCAACCTTGGTGCAGAGGGCACCGACCGGCTCATAAAAGAGATCGACAAAGACATCGCCTGGCATCAGCCGCCCCCAGGAGTGTCCGTGCGAGAGACTGGCGATGCGGTGGTGATGACCACCGTCATCGGAGCTCTGACCCAAGGCAGAACGGAGATGACTCTGCTGGGATTAGTTCTCATCTTCGTCGTCCTTCTGCTGATCTACAGGGATCTGATAAAGGCGCTGCTGCCAGTACTGCCTATGCTGGTAGTAATAGGCTGGATGGGTGGCGTGATGTACCTGGCCGACATGAAATACACGCCCCTTACGGCATGCTTGGGCGCATTAATTCTGGGCGTGGGATCTGAGTACGCAATATTGATGATGGAACGCTTCTACGAGGAGCTGGAACGTATCGGGCAACCCCTGGAGGCCCTCAAGATTTCATCAAGGCGCATAGGCTCCGCACTCATTGCCTCCGGCCTTACCACCATATTTGGATTTGCGGCCCTGATATCTTCGCCCTTCCTGATCACCAATAATTTTGGAACCGTTACCGTTTTAGCGATAGTATTCGCATTGCTCACGACCTTCACAGTCTTCGTGGTACTCATGTATCGCATGGAGATACGGCGTGCCGTGGTGGAAAATGCAAAATACGAGATGAGGAAAGCCCTCAAGCTGATAGCAAGAGGAGGATGATTGATGAGAATTAAAATGGCCCTGATGGGCCTTTGCCTGTTGGCTCTAATTGCCAACGTCTCGGCTCAAAACACCTACATACCCTTTGAGCTGGGTGGAGATAACTATTACACCATGTATGGCGGCCCTGATATCTCAGCCAGCATTTCCGGGACGGATGAATTTGAGCGTGGCGATACCGTTTCTCTTTACGTGGACTTGAACAACTACGGAAGGATATTGGGATTTAAGGAGGATCAAACTCCCCAAGATCCCAAGGAGTTCGCGTTAGCTGCCGCCGAGCTGCAAGAAGAGTACAAAAAACCGACCGCGTTGGGAATCACTGCTAGTCTCCTCTCTGACAATCCTCAGATCGAGATAAAGTCTGGAGACCAGGTTGTGCAATCTTTGAAGTCAGGCGATAAGATCCAGTCCCCATTGAAATTCACCATAAAGATAGGAGAGCACGCCCCTGCAAAGAAATATCCACTCAGTTTAAACCTATCTTATGACTATCAGGACAATGTACGGGTGCAGGCTTCCAAGCTCGTTAGCAGCGGAAGCTCGCCGACTTTGGCAAATTACCAGGTATCCTATATCTACCAGAAGGCAAATCAGACGTTGCCCATCATCATCACTGTCAAGAAGCAGGCAGACTTTGTAATCACGAATGCGACGGGCGTTCTCTCTGCTGGCACCAAGAAGGCACAAATAGATGCCACATATAAAAATATTGGCGAGGACCCCGTTAAAGATGCAATCGCCAGGCTTTCTATCTTCAAGCCTTTCTCCTCCACCGATGATCAGGCATTCATCGGAACGCTGGCTCCGGGTGAAGAGAAGACCGTTGTCTTCCGGCTTGACGTCGACTCCGATGCCACGCCCAAGGACTATGGCATAAACAGCGAGATCAAATATACCGATGTCAACGGCGATTCAGTGATTTCCGAGAGCATGAAGATACCTGTTGTAGTCAAGGCCGCCCCCGCATCTCTGCTCATGCCCGCGATTGTCATTCTCATCATCATAGTAGCGATGGGTGGATACCTGTATAGAAGAAAGCAGAAGAAGACGTAAAGCCAGCCCCCTCCTCCTGGCTTTTTTCTGCTATTTTTGCTGCAATCTGCAATGGGTCTGGAGAAAATCCGTCCGCTCCAGGCAGTCTATGCATTAGAGAATCGAATTATTTCATTGATGGCTTTAAGATCTATGCCTTCGTGCTCATCCTGTCTACGGGCCGGTAGCTGGGGTCCTTCTCCCACAGCAGGCCGAGAGGAGTGTCGAAGTGCTCTTCATAGGGTTTGATATCCAGTATCGGCGTCCCATGAAGCGCATCCAGGCCAGTGACCAGTATCCTGTTTCCCTTTACCTCTAAGATTTCGACCACGGTTACCGCTAGAGGATTGGGACGGCAGGGGCTGCGCGTCGCGAGCACACCTCTCTTAGCGAGGGATGAATCTCCCATAGGGTGCACCTTTTCCCGATAGCCTGGAGACCTATCCAAATGATATATCACCAGTGCATGCTTGAAGCACTCCAGTCCCTGTAGAGCTGGCACGTATTTCTCATCAATGACCAGACAGGAAGACGAGTTTCTGATCTGCTTGGGATTGCCTGAAATTATAAAATCGTTTTCGACCACACC
>DATLBD010000210.1:0-8326 GCA_035527135.1 Methanothrix sp.
GACCTTTGCACCCATGCGGCTCAGGATATCGATGATCGCCGAGTCTCCCTGCCGGGAAGGCAGAACGCCCTTGACAGTTACCTCGCAGCCGGTGACCGCAGCCGCTGCCAGCGGGTAGGATGCCGAGGAGAAGTCTCCGGGGATGGTGTAGCTCTTCAGGCCAAAGCTCTGCCCGCCCGGCACAAAGAACTCCTGCGACTTTGCCTCAATGCGAACGCCCGCATCGGCCAGCATGTCCAAGGTTATTTCGGCGTAGGGACGCGACTTCAGATCGCCCTCGATTACTATCTCCGTGTCTGCTTCCGCCAGAGGGGCAGCGATGAGCAGTGCAGAGAGAAACTGGGAGCTGACGCCCCCGTTGAGGTGGGCCGTGCCGCCCCGCATCTTTCCCTTGATTACCAGGGGAGCCTTGCCGTTGTTGCGAATGGAAAAAGCAGTGGCGCCCAGCTCGGTGAGAGTGCTTAAGAGAGGGCCGTTGGGCCGGGTGCGAATGGAAGCGTCGCCCGTTAACACCGCGCCTTCCGTCAGGGCCGCCACAGCCGAGCAGAAGCGCAACGTGGTGCCCGAGTTGAGAACGTTGATTACATCCTCCGGAGTCTGGGGCTGGTCGGATACGCCGGTGATATTCACTTCGTCGTTAAGTGAAATCTTGGCTCCAAAGGCCTCGCTGGCAGAAACCGTGGCCCTGGTGTCTGCGGATAGGAGGGGCCGCTTAACGGTTCCGCCCGGGCCTAAGGAGGTTATGAGAATAGCGCGGTGGGTGTAGCTCTTGGAAGGTGGGGCATAGACCTCGCCGGAGAGAGAAGAGCGCTCGACTGACGCAATCATGATCGAGAAATGGCACAAGAAGTATAAGAAATGTGTGATATGATATGTCTTGACAATGGCAACGGAAGTATCCGAAAAACAAAAATCAAGGCCCAAAGACATTCTTGCCTTTTAAGCAATTGACGGAAAAATGACGGCCCAGAGATGGGCCTGCATCTTCCATCAAACTGGTTACAAGGGAGAGAGAAGCCCCCACTCCTCTACCGTTGTTGCCGTTCGTCTTACGGCATTCAACGTAGTACGACACAAGTCGAATATAAATTTTTCGGCCTATTCCTGCCAAAATATGCAAAAAATCAAAGCGGAAGATAAATATAAATCTATGAGCATATCGGATACAGTGATAAGAAAAAAGTGAGCAAGGCCAGGGCTCGCTGGCGAGTCTACTATGAATATCATTTGCGCCTATACCGTAAACGTCGACGCCGTCCACAATGTTCAGGGCGATGAGATCTCAGTCCTAATACCTTCGAGCTATGCCTCCAAAATGAAAATCGAGCTGAAAGAATCGATAGGCAGCCGCGAGGATCTCATATCCTCCCTGTCATTTTGCATGCAGCAGGGATCAGGAGCAGAGATCTTAATTCAGCGCCAGGCGGTGGCAAGGCAGATCGAAGAGTCCTTTTCCTGGCAGTTTCGTCTGGGCGGAAATGCCGGCATCATGGCCAATGTCCTGGCTGCCCTGGGAGCGAAGCCGGTTCTCAATGCTCCCGCTTTGGGGCCAAAATTGGCAGGCATGCTTCATGCCGGGGTGAGCGTGCCGACTTCCGAAATTCTCATGGGAGCCGGCCAGGTGACTGGAGAGCAAGAAATAGAGCAAAACGCAGATCAAAAAAGAGATCAAAAAAGAGATCAGAAAAGAGATCAAGAAGAAGAAGATCAGGAGATGGTGCATTTCGTTTTCCAATTCAAAAAGGGAGACGAGGTTGCCGCCGGGCAGAGCAGAATAACTGCTCCCAGCGATAATCGTTTTATTGCTACATACGACCCGGTGAATACCAGACTCGTCTCCAGCAAGCATTTCGATTCCTACTGCCTGGAAAATATCCGGGATTTTGACGGCGCTCTGCTCTCCGGTTTTCACCTTGTGTCATTTAAGGAATACAAGGAGATTTTCCCGCAAAAAATCGCACAGATCAAATCCTGGAAGGACAAAAACCCGCAGATCTTCACCCACGTGGAGATGGGCTCCTTTCAGAGCCCCCAAATCATGCAGTCTCTTCTTGAGCTTCTCCCGCAAATTCCCGTGGACAGCCTGGGCCTGAATGAGGATGAGCTGGCGGCAGCAGAAGGATCATTGCCCGGTCGGTGGCAGGAGACGATGCAGGCTGCACAGCGGCTGCAAGGGCGCCTGGGGATTTTCAGAGTGGCAGTTCATACCAGGGACTACATCCTGAGCGTCATGTTGAAGGGAAGGATCACGGCCGTTGAAGAGCTCTCTGCCTTGAAGCATGGGACCGATGCCGCAGCGGCTCTGGCTGCCACAGGTTCTATAACAGGAGAGCCTCCGGCGGAAGTCAATTGCGTGGGGCTTGAGGCCAAAGAGGAGTTTTGCAGCAATGGGGCCACAGCAGTAGGTAGAGGTGCATTCCTTCATTCAGATAACGAAATCATATCTTTAATGCCGTCTCTCCTGGCAAAAAAGCCCAGGATTACCGTTGGCCTGGGCGATACTGCCACAGCAGCAGCCTTTCTCCAGGAGCTTTTCGCCATTAAGAAAAATCGGATTTGATCTGTTCCATCTCGATCAGTTGCTCGCCGGCCAACTTTTTCACCCTCTCCGCCAGAACGCCGGCGCTGATGCGGATCTTATTCTCTCCTTCGAATATCTCTGCCTTGATTCTTCTGCCCACTAAATCGTCGTACCCCGGCTCGACCCGGAAGACAACGCTTCCCGGTAGCATCACTGTGCTGCCGGCCAATCGGTCGAGGTCTCCATCCACTATGCCGATAACGGGAATGCCCAGCCGGGCGAGGATATCCCCTGCAACTGCTGTGGTGTCGTCACCCACTGTTACAGCCACGCTAGCCCCCAGCGCCGCCTCAAAGGCATCTTCCGCACAATGGTCGATAAGAACTGCAGCTTCGCCTTTGCCCTTGCCACCTCCCGCCCCAAGTTTCGGAGAAGCCTCGCTGCGCCGGATGGAGCCGCTGCGGATGATAGCCTTCTCCAGATAAACCCAGGAGAGCTTCTCCAGGCCGTGCTGCTTGGGCTGTGCGCCTTTCATGGCAACGATCCTGCCGTCTTTGGCTTCGATTTCGACCTGGCTCTCAGTTGCCCTTCCGATCACAGTTCCGTTAATTGAAATGAGCTCGCCCGGACAAACTCCCGAGATGGTGCGCTCAGTGGTATTCTTCCCAAAAGAGACACTCTGCAGTGGCAGAGGCTTCAGGATAGCGAGGCCCAGATCCGAGGCGACCTGGGCAGCCAGCTCGACCTTTTTTCCTGAGAGGATGGCCACGAATCTTCCGCCGCAATCGATTTGAATAAGTGGCTTTCCGATCCCGGCGGCCTGTGCTACCATGGCCCCAAAGGCCAGGCCGCTCTCCCGGCTCTTGGCCTGGTTGAGAAGAAAAATGACATCAGACGTAGCCACCAGATCCTGAATGGACTGGCTTGGCCTCCTCCTGGGGCTGATAGCGATTGCATCCTCCAGGCCAGCATCGATTACAGCCACCCGGCCCATGGTCCCGCCCAGGACGGCTGTCACAGGGCCCAGCTTTTTCAGATAATTGATCAGCAGCAGAGCGCAGCCGCTATCTATGATCTCTGGGCCGTGCACCACTACGCCAATACTGGCTCTAAACCCCTGGCTGTTATCCCGCATCTTGTCTCTATTTGTCTTTATAATTGCAATAGATCTTCTTTTCCGTCTTACTTTTATACCACACCATCATATACATTTATATCCTATTATTATTACCAGGAAGCTTGGAGCCATTCATCGATTCCTGCTCATCCTTGAGCAAATTTATCACATCCTCCAGCTCTTCTCTTCGAGAAAAGCAGACATGGTGATCTAAAATCTTTTCCAGCTTTTGGTTGGCTTCATTTATCCGTGACATTTTCTGCACATAATCCCGCCCCAAAGTGCGAGGGCAAATCCTGCAGCAAGCCGCGGGGTTTCCCAAAAAAAGTGCCTGCAGAATCTGCCTTTTTGGACTTTAGCAATCAGATTTTATTGCATCTCCAATCTCTATCCGCCCGTCTCCAGGTTCTCATCCTGCATCTTGACCTCATCCATCATCTCTTGCGTCTGCTTGAACCTTTCCTGAATCTGCTCAATGGTCATGCCTTCCAGTTCTTTTCTCTCCGGAGGCTTCTCGATCAGCTCCAGGGTATCCAGGCGGTAGTAAAGGCCGGTGCTGTCTAAAAAGGCCCACGTCACTCCGTCGTCTTCAACCTTCAGCACCTTGACCGTCCCTATAGTGCCCGTGCCCTTGTACCTGACCAGGCTGTCTTCTTTGATCTCCGCCATAAAAATCACCCAAGCTTATGCCCTTGGCATCTCTTACAGCTTTTGCACAACTAAATTGCTTTCTTTTGTTGCTATGCCCAATATCTCCGCCCCACCAGGCTCGGCCAGGACCACCATCTCGTGAAACTCATCGCATGCACAAAGCACATCCTGCTCAGGATGCGTTCCAGGCTGAATCTTGCAGCTCAAACGAGTGCGAGGTCCGATGGAGACCACCGTCTTCAAGCGGGGGGATGCCGGATGGCCTTTGGGGAGCACTATCAGTGGTGCGCCTAGTTCCCGAAGCTGATAAATGGTACAGCGAAGGCCTCGCATAACCTTTTCGCCCACACCCCAGGAAGACGCCACCATCAGATCCTCCGGCTCGGTGAAGAGCACAATCTCTTCAGACTCCGTTTCCAGATAAAAAAAGTTTCCTCTCGTCTTGGCAATGGCTAAAGTGCCCTTGCGGCCCACGAGATATGCTATCTCGTCCTCCTTAAAGAGTATATGCATTGCCCTTTAGGCTGCTTTGACGTTTCTGGATCTACAGGAAGGACACATTGGTCTTCTGCCCATTCCTTTAAACTGATTCTTGCAGTCCAGACATTCATAGTCTTTGGCGACCAGGGTTTCGATATTCCCGATATCCGGTCCGCCCCCGACAGTACACATCTTGCCTTCACCTCCGTTCTTTCTATAGCACTTTTGCATATTTAAAATAGGCGGAAAATTAGGCGGAAAATCGGCCTGAAAAGAGAACCCAGTCTTCGCCAATCTCGCAAAGCTCATCTGCTGGCCGCATCTGTTGGCGATATGTAGAAGTCCATCCTTATTTCTGCGCCCGCTCAAGATTTGCAATTGGTCTATCGGAAGATGCTGCCGTCTGCCGTTCTCCCCACCACAATGAAAGCCTGGCGATCTAAATATCTCCATATTTCCAGCTATATGCCCCAGAACGATGCTTTTTTAGGATGAATTTACATGAATAATATTCATGTTTAACTCAATATCTATATCCATAGGTTTATTCAAGTAATTATTAATTCTATCGCGAAATACGAACATAAGATAAATATTGGATTCATTCTCTGAATAAGGAAAAGCCTGTTCTGCTGATGGTTTTTTCTGGACTGAATAAAACCAATACAAATGATAATATACCAACTGCAATCAAGGGGAGAATAAATCTGTTAATAGACCCGACAATTTTTTATATTCCCTGATTCAGTCAATATTGCTTGTATAGAGCAAAATTGATGGAGGTTGGGTTATGAAGAGAAGCAGACAAGAGATAATCGCGAAAGTCCTTGACATATGCACCAACGGTGCAATAAAGACCAAAATAGTATATCAGGCAAATCTCAACTTCCGAACGGTGAATACCTATATTGATCTCTTGAACAGAAAAGGCTTGATTGAGGTCTATCAGGGACCCAGTACAGTATATGAAACAACGGAAAAGGGCTTGGATTTGATGGAAAGCATCAAACAGGTTAATTCCGAGCTATCAGAATTCCGGTAATCTGGTGCTTGAAGTTAATTATCAGGATAAGCAACATAACACAAGAGTATTCAAAATTATCGGGTAAAAATAGATCCCAATTGTAATAAGCTAGAGCGATTTGGAAAAATATTCTTTAGCAAAGCAAGAAGTAGATCGCTCATTTATCCTGTCTGCCAAAATCAGAAACTCAATGCATGCTTGGGGCAAGCCTCCACGCATCTGGCGCATTTAATGCAGTCCGGTTTGTCCAGAATCTCGTTTACAGGAAGTTGCATTGGACAGACTTTCTGGCACTTGCCGCAATCGATGCATTTCTCCAAGTCCACTTTTAGCTGGTATTTCTTACTGCCCATTGCTCTTTGCAACGTTCCCATGGGACAAAAGGAGCACCAGGTCCGAGGGGCTATGATTACACCAAAGAGGATGGCAATTGATGTGGTAAGAATGCAGAGGGTAACAAAAACCATCCCTATTTTGTCCACTATGCCTTCTGTCTGTATAATGCGAAAGATCATGAATCCCATGAGAGCGACGAAGATGGGGGCTCGAAGCCACATGCTCCTAAATAGAGGCGGAATTTTCAACTTTCGGCTCAGTGGGGCCAGCCAGAAATCAACGAAGCTTCCCCGCGGGCAGAGATTTCCGCAAAACCAGCGTCCTCGGAAGGGTGCAATGATCATCAGGCTGGCAAAGACAAGCAAGAGGAAGTAGCCAAGCTTGGGGTAAAATATACCGCCTATGGATACTATTAGCACCATAATTCCAAGATAAGGGGTAATCTTTAGCATACTGCAAGCACCTCAAATCTCATTACGCCATCTGCTCAGGTTTTTTGCCATCTTTGCCAGGTGTATAGAGTGCGCAAAGATATTTAAGCAATTCCTATTATCGTCAAGAACCTAGGAATTGACACTCATTTGCCAGGTCTGCTAACTCACTGATGCCGGGATGGGTGTCAATCTTTAGGTACAGATAATCGGTTCCTATTAAGTCCAGTTATACTTTTTACTCCAGAATTGATTTTGATTATATCCTGGCTATAAATAAAAGGTCCTTAGGTTAGCCACTTGAAACAGCGAAGAACCGATAAAGTCTTATTATGCATGTAAGGTCGATCTGTTGTGCTAGCAGAATCCGACAAGTATCGGGCGATCTCTGTTTTGCGTCCTACTTCGACTACCGGCGAAAGTGTGATCTCATAGAGGAAAGGAAAGGTGGCCAGGTGAAATACATCTGACCTAGATCTATCGATTGGAGTAAGGCCAAAGTGAGTAAGCCGCACCAGGAAGCGGCGTTGATAATTCATCATAGACCGCGCCAGAATTCACCGCTTCTTCTGCATAAGCTGACTTTATGCCTGCTTCGATTGCCTTTATAGTCGAAATATTCCAACTATAAAGACGTGCATCGTAGTACAGGTTCAACAGCGCACCTTCTTTAGTGCCAGCCTGCCCAACCGTGTGTAGGAAGTATTCAACATCATTTTTATGCGCCCCTCGACGCGAGGCAAACTCTTCGATATCAATAGACGACAACGTATGCACTAAAGCACCTCCTATGGAAAATAGTCTGGCTCACAGGTAGATTACTTACTGAAAATAACCTAGGCCCACAAGGGGAAGACTATAGCCAAAATAAGAAATATTAGTATAAATTTTTTTGTATTATCAAAGTTACTGACTTAGATACATGTCCAAAGATCATCCTTCTGAAAACGTTTTATCTGCGCATCTGTTCAAGATCCTCTTCGGCTTTTGGTATTGAGCCTTGCTAATAATATCATGTCTACTCCTATCGAGCCATACGATACTACTGATCTTTTGGGAGTTATGATCGATGTATTATGCAATAAATAATAGATCATCTCAAAAGCATACGCATATCAGTTCATAGATTACACCGATAAGTGGAAAGGCTACGATCCACTGATGTTCTGCGGATATAGGCATCTGAATATAGATCATGGCTGTAAATTCAAGCAGGGAAAGGTATGTATCAATTGAGTTGAAGGATTCTGGAGCTTCGCTAATGAAAGGTTGATAAAGCATCATGGCATTTCAAAAAATAAAGTCCTGTGGTATATCAAAGAAATGGAATGGAGATATAACCATAGTGATTATAATTTGTTTGAATTATTAGTTAAATATATGTTAGGAGCAGATAATTGATAATCACCTAAATTTAATAGGGAATAGAGAGGTTCCTTTGGCAAATATTCACAAAAAACCCTGCGGCAAGCTGCATGATGTTCCAGGTGCCGGCCGGATAGATGAGGCTTTGCCTAACCGGAGAGAGATCGAAAGCAATTATAAGGACCATGACAGCCAGCACATGGAAAATTACGATCTGATAATCATCGGAGCGGGCCCTTCCGGGCTTTTTTGCGCCATAAACTCCATGCAGAAGGGCAAAAAGATTCTGATTCTGGAAAAAAAGAACTCCCCAGGGCATAAGCTCCTGATCTCTGGCTCTGGGCACTGCAATATAACTCACGATGGTAATATTCAGGACTTTCTTGATCATTTTGGAGATC